>JAISBH010000122.1 GCA_031266295.1 Oscillospiraceae bacterium
CCTCATCGCCCCCCTAGGGGGAGATGTCGCCGCAGCGACAGAGGGGGCGTTCCTCGGGGGAGGTCGGTAGGGGGATCCCAATTGAGCGTAGCGAGGGCGCGCAGCGCACTTCCCGAAGGCGCGGATGCGCCGCCGCGCCGCTTCACTCCGGCGTTACTACCGACCCAAACCCAATCTCCCCTCTCGCGGCACGCACCAGCCCATCTGGCTCTTTAAGATCAAACACGCGGATCATCGGTACCCGATTGTCCCTGCATATCACCAGCGCCGCTGTGTCCATCACCTGCAGGTTAAGGGCTATCGCTTCGCCGTACGTAAGCCGGGGTAGCAGTGAAGCGTCAGGATACTTGTTCGGATCTTTGTCATATACGCCGTTTACATTCTTCGCCAGCAGGATTGCGTCGGCGTTCAGTTCCACCGCGCGCAGCGCCACGCCGGTGTCTGTGCTGAAATATGGATGCCCTGTTCCTCCGGCCAGCAGTGCGATAGCGCCGCCGTTCAGCGTCGCCTCGGCTCCGCGCTGTGTGAATGGCTCGGCAAACCTGGGTATGTCGAACGCGCATAGCGTCGCCGCCTTTGCCCCAGCGCGGGAAAGCGCGTCTTGCATCTGCAGCGCGTTCATCAGCGTGCCCGTCATGCCCACTTGATCGGCTATTACGGCATTGACCCGCGCCGCCTCGCCTCGCCGCCCGCGCCACAGGTTTCCCGCGCCGATGACCACGCCCACCTGCAGTCCGCTGTCCGCAACCGCTTTTAACTCGCGCGCCATTTCGTCGAATCGATCCAGATCGAATAACCGTCCATCCTTGCCCAGCGCCTCGCCGGATAGTTTCACCAATACGCGTCTCATATGCGCCATCCTTCCGTGAAAAAACGAGCGATCGCTGATCGCCCGTTTGATTGCTTTGATTGCGTCAATGACCGTGCGTTACGCCTGCCCGGCCATCTGCTTAGCGACTTCGGCGGCGAAGTCCTCTTCGCGCTTCTGCAGACCTTCGCCGCGCTCGTAGCGTACGAAGCGCCGCACGCTGAGCTTCTCGCCAATGGCGGCTGTTGCGTCCGCGATCAAGCCCTTTACGGTCTTGTCTGGATCCTTCACGAACGGCTGCTCCATCAAGCAATTGTCGGTGTAATACTTGGCTATGCGCCCCTCGACCATGCGGTCTATGATTTTCTCGGGCTTGCCCTCGTTGAGCGCCTGGGCGCGGAGAATCTCCTTCTCCTTTTCCAGTTCCTCGGCGGGAACGTCGGCCTTGTCGAGATACTGCGGGTTAGCTGCGGCTATCTGCAGCGCGACGTCGTGCACCAAGGCCTTGAACGCGTCCGTCTTCGCCACGAAGTCGGTCTCGCAGTTGACTTCAACCAACACGCCTATCTTGCCATTCATGTGGATATATGAATCCACGATGCCTTCGGCCGCTATGCGTCCGGCCTTCTTTGCGGCGGCGGCCAGACCCTTTTCGCGCAGTATCTCTATCGCCTTCTCGGTATCTCCGTCGGTCTCGGTCAGCGCCTTCTTGCAGTCCAGTATGCCTGCTCCGGTGCGCTCGCGCAGCTCCTTGACCATTGCGCCGGTAATCTCCATAAGCCTCTCCTCCTAATCCTTTATGCGTATATCAGCTTATAGACCGGCGACGGCCACGTCGTCCGGCTCCATCTGCTCGCCCTGCTTGCCTTCCAGTATCGCGTCGGCCATCTTCCCGGCTATCAGCTTAACCGCGCGGATCGCGTCGTCGTTGCCGGGGATGATGTGATCGATCTCGTCCGGATCGCAGTTCGTATCCACGATCGCCACGATCGGGATCTTCAGGATACGCGCCTCGCTGACCGCTATGGCTTCCTGTCTCGGATCGACTATGAACAGCGCGCCGGGCAGCCGCTTCATCTCGCGGATACCGCCCAGGTTGGTCTCCAGCTTCTCACGCTCGTGCTGCAGCTTGATTACTTCCTTTTTGGGCAGCACGTCGAACTGGCCGGTTTTCTCCATCTGGTCGATGCGGTTCAGGCGATCCACGCGCGTGCGTATGGTGCGGAAGTTGGTCAACATGCCGCCCAGCCAGCGCTTATTTACGTAGTACATGTTGCAGCGTTTGGCTTCCTGCTCGATGGATTCCTGAGCCTGCTTCTTTGTGCCCACAAACAGCACGGACTTGCCCTCCATCGCCACATCGCGCAGGAACAGATATGCCTCGTCAATCTTGCGCACCGTCTTCTGCAGGTCGATGATGTAGATGCCGTTGCGTTCCGTGAAGATATACGGAGCCATCTTGGGGTTCCAGCGACGGGTCTGGTGACCGAAGTGAACGCCCGCCTCCAGCAGCTGTTTCATTGAAATGACAGCCATAGCTATGCCCTCCTATCGTTTTCTGCCACCTCGCGCATCATCCCGCTCAAAAGCCTCGCGTCCATCCAGCCGCTTCCGGCGGGATCATTTAACGCGTTTAGGCACGATAAGATCGGTCAGCGCAAGTGCGTGATCGGTTGCTAGTATACCCCATCCAACCCAATTAAGCAAGAAAATAATTACGCAAGCATATGAAGCGTCTCGCGCGGCGAATTCCGCACACATGGATACACGCGGCGCATATACTGTGTGTGTCAGTTGTATACAGCACATTGGCGGGTTCAGGCTGCTTGTAACGTCGTATTATTACACCGCATATATGTATCTATGTAAGCCTCATCGTCAATAGACAATAAAGGAATGATTATTGTGGCATCAAGAAAAAAGAGTACAAAATCACGCGACACTCAGGATCGCGCCCCTAGGGTGCCTATTAACAATGTCAACAACTTCGCTGCCCTGAAGGACGCGATAGAAAATCCAGCCTACGCACCCCCGATGCTAATCTATATAAGTGCAGATTTTGAGATAGAAGAAAATTTAACCCTGCGACCCAATGTAGTCACCATGCTCCTTCCTGCAAGTCCCGCGCCAACCCGAACACTTACACGCAGAGTTGGTCTCACCGGAGATATATTTACCGTTCCGGGCGGCGCGACATTACGTCTGCAGAACATTATTGTAGATGGCAATACCATTCTAAATGGACCTATCGGAACTGGCACGATTGTCCATCTTAGTGGAACCAACTCCGCGCTGACCCTGGAGGATCACGCGGTTCTAAGAAACAACTGGAACCGGGTTTCGAACGGCGGCGCGGTCAACATGACCGGAACCGACAGCGTCTTGCTCATGCAGACGGACGCGATAATCGAGAATAACCACGCTCGGAACGGCGGCGCTATCGCCGGCGCCAACGTAATCAGAAGTACCAAAGAATTAATCAACGGCATCGAAAGTCTCGGCGAAGTGAACAACGGTATGGACATCCAAGGCGGTATCTACAACAACACGGCCGACAATAGCGGCGGCGCTATCTATGTGCCGCACGCGGCCCTCGGCAAGATAACCGCCACGCCGACTGCGGCGTTTTCAGGCAACAAAGCCGCGTGGGTCAAGGAAACTCATGAGGCAGCAGACGACCCGGCCTACGCAAGCGTCGCCTCCGTAACGCAGTGGTCGACAGGCACCCAGGGATATAACAACTGGGATATAGCCTATGGCACCAAGCCTGGCGGTGGCGGCGGTGGCGGCGGCGGTAACCAAGGCGCCATGTCCATGAACGGCGCTAAAAACCAGCAGGTCGTTTGGTGCACCACCACCAACTTCTGCGAGTGTCTTAACGCCAGCAAGTAACGCGTTAATCGCCATATAACTAGCTCCTCCATCTGCAAACGCCCCGAACCGCGGCGTCGACGCGCGTTCGGGGCGTTGATCCCGCCGCATGGCTTATTACCATTTATCCATTTATATAAAAGGGATGACGCCAGCCATGAAACCCGTCAAGAAAACCCGCGCGCCGCGCAGTTCCACGGCTATACGAGATGCTTTCATGGGTAAACGCAAGGCTGGACTGACCAACGCCGATTTCACCCTGTTCAGCGACGATTGTTTTGGCGGGATTCTCTGCGGCGATCTAGGCTTGCGATACCGTTCGCCCACAGTCGGCCTTAGGATATACGCGGCGGACTACATCGAGTTTCTCGAGAATATTCACGCCTATTTAAACGCGGATTTAGTCGAGGTTCGCGGCGCGGCGGACTATCCTGTAGGCTTGCTAGGCGGTCGCGTCCGTCTGCACTTCAAGCACAGCGGGACGTTCGAGGAAGGCGCGGCGGCGTGGCGACGCAGGAAGGAACGCGTTCACTGCGGCAACACCATCCTCAAGATGTCCGATCTGTACGATTGCGCGCCTGGGTTGATGCGACGCTTTCTCGCGCTGCCTTATCCCAAGATATTCTTCTCCGCCAAGCCCATCGATCACCCCGACGTATTCTTCATGCCCGAGTACCGGCAGGAAGGCTGCGTTGGCGCGAAGTGGCGCAAGGATTCCGAAGGCATACGCATGTTCTGGAAGCGTTTCGCCTT
>JAISBH010000124.1 GCA_031266295.1 Oscillospiraceae bacterium
TCGCAGTCGAACAGCTTGAAATCCATTATGCTGATCACGACCACGCGCGGCAATTCCGCGTAATTCCCGCCTTCTTTCAACGCGCTAGAATATTCTCTCGCCCAATAATATAACGTCCGCTCGGGGTAATTTCCTTCGTCTATCACCTGTATTTCGAGATCCACTCGCTGTTCGTTCACCGTCATGTTTATATCCAGGCGGCAGAATTTGTCGCCTAGGTTATCAGGATGCATCTCTGGGTTCGTGACATCGAACCGGCCGATCGACTCAAGCGGTATGCCAAGCAGCCCCGCTACCAGCCGTTTCAGCAGGTCGGGGTATTTCACGAACAGCATCTTGAACAGAGTGTCCGTCTTGAACGTGTGTTCGAGCTTTGCCATGGCAATCCCTCCTCTATTATTGTAGCGTATCGGCGGATGGATTGCAACGGTGTAGTTATAAATGCAGGCAATTCCAAATTTGGGATTGCCTGCTCCCGCTCATATTCCGCGTCTCAGTTCCCCGTGCTCAAATACCGCCGCACACCCGCCTTCCAGACAAACGCGCACGGTATCACGAACAGCATCCCGATCAACGGCGACAGCGCGTACAGCGCGGCGTGACCATCCGCGCGTCCTACCAGATACAACAACGGCAGATAGTTAAAACACCCGTACGGGATAATGAACGTGAAAAACCGCAGCGCCGTTTTGCCGTATATAGGCAGGGGATAGCTGGCGATTTCCCGCCCTCCGTCGGTGAATATGTTGACGACCTCCAACCCCTCGACCGTCACAAAACACATCGCCGCGCCCAGCAGGAACACCCCGAAGAATATCACCACTCCTGACAGTATCATCAGTATCAAGACAATCACCTTGTCTGCGGTCCAGGCGACGCCCAGATTCCTCGCGGCGAACTGGAGTATCGTCCCGCCCACTATCAACCGCCCCAGCCGCGTCAGCTCAAACGACGAGCCGAGCACCTGCAGCGTCAGCGCGCGCGGCCTCAGCAGCAGCCTGTCAAAGTCGCCACTTACAATCAGCCTGCTGAATGAGTCGAATCCCCGCGCCACGCATTCCGTAATCGAGAACGCCATGAACACCGCGGCGTAGCACAGCGCGGCCTCGGCATATGTCCACCCCGCCATTGTGTGAAACCTGTCGAACATCATCGTCATGCTTGCGAAACCCGCCGCGCATGTCAGCGACTGCCCCATAATTATAAACCAGAATGTCGAACGGTACTGCGCGAGAGAGCGCAGCTGCATACGAATATACTTGAAATAGATCACGCCGTCACCCTCCCTGCACCACCGTGCGTCTAAGCACGGCCCGGAACGCAAGCCATCCCGTAATCCCCAGCGTTATCACCCAGAACGCTTGCACGCCCATAGCAGCCCCGGCCGCCGCGCCCGCTATGTCGCCCGCGTAGATGCGGAACGGCAAGTCCGCTACATACGGGAATGGCGTCAAGGCCAGCGCGCGCTGCAGCCAGTCCGGCATCAGCGGGATAGGGATTATCAGCCCGGTCGCGAAGTCCGCGCTCGCGCCTATTAACAGCCTAGCCCCTTCTCTCGACATCGTAACGAATGTCAGCACATACACGAACATCGACATCCCGACGGCAACCAGCGAGCCCAGCAGGAGCGACACAATGAACAGCAAGCCGGACCCAAAGTTGGGCGGCGGGATCATCCCATATGGTGCGGGCAGCAGAAACGCGAGTATCAGCACCGGCGCGAACCGCAGCGCGCACCTCGCGACGCGATTCGCAAACAGCCGCGACGCCCACAATGAATACAGATCCACCGGGCGGCACAGCGAGTACGCCACGTGTCCGCTAACGATTTGATTAAGCAGGTCGGAGTCCTGGCTCCACAGCACGACCATCATCAAGAACGCTTGTTTAAGCCACTGATATGATATGATCATCTGCAGTGAAGGCACGCCGACCACAACCGCTTCGCCGCCGTAGAACGCCGAGTACATCATCACGAACACAAACCCAAAAAAGAACTGCGTCGAGATACCCGCCCACGCTGCGGCGCGGTACTGCAGCTGGCCTATGAACTGTATGCGGAACATGGAGACGTACGGCCGGACGATATCCTTGATCGTACTCATAGTTCGTGTTTTGACCGCGCTCATAGTCCGTGTTCCTTATACAGTCCCGCGACGATCTCCTCAACGGGCAAGCCCTCCGCCGTCTTGCTAGACTTGACCGCACTCATCGTGCCGTTGTACAGTATGCGTCCCTTGCCTATCAGGATTATGTGGTCGGTTAGCGCCTCTATGTCGTGCATGTCGTGGGTGGTCAGCAACACGGTCACGCCGCGCTCGGCGTTTATCTCGCGGATGAACTGCCTCACCGCCAGCTTGCTCACCGCGTCAAGACCGATGGTCGGCTCGTCCAGAAACAGTATGTCGGGACTGTGCAGCAGCGACGCCGCCAGCTCCGCGCGCATCCGCTGCCCCAGGCTGACCTGCCTCAGCGGCGTGTTGATGAACGCCCCGATATCCAGCGCGTCGACCAGCCTGTCCCGAGAACGCTTATACTCGTCCTGCGGAGTCCGGTATATGTCGCGCAGCAGGTCGAACGAATCGATGATGGGCACGTCCCACCATAGCTGTGTGCGCTGGCCGAACACCGCGCCGATACGCCGCGCCAGCCTCTTGCGGTCCGTCCATGGCGTCAGGCCCGCCACCGTGCATGTCCCTTCGTCGGGGATAAGTATGCCGCTCATCACCTTGATCGACGTGGATTTACCCGCGCCGTTCGGCCCGATATACCCGACGATCTCACCATCCGGTATATCGAACGATACGCCGTCCACGGCGTTGACGATGTTGTACTCGCGGTGGAACATAGCGGCCAGCGCGGCCTTCGCCCCTGGCTTGCGCTTCGCCACCTTGAATGACTTGCGGATGCCGTTAAGAGTAATCATTCGATCCCCAATCTTTTCATAAACCCCTCCGTGCTGGTCAGTCCGCTGCGGTTAAACCGATCCAAATGATACAGCGCCTCCGGGTTTTGAGGCAGGTAGTTCACCCTCTCCCGACACGTCATAGCGGCCTGGAAGCCCAGGTCGCGCAGCATCTCCCATGAATCCTGATACAGAAACCCATACGGATACGTAAAACACGCGGCCTCCACGCCCGCGTTCAGCCTTAGCAGCTGCTGCATCTTGCTGACGTCCTCTATCAGCGATGATTGAAACGCCGCCATCGTCTCGCCGCTGCGGCGCGTGAAACCCTTGCGTCCTTTGTCGCCATGCAGGTTGTACGAATGATTCTGTATTTCGACGACGCCGCTGGACGCGGCCTCGCGCACATCGTCCCACGTCATGTACGAGTACGCAGGCGATGGGTCGCATTCCCGTTCCGCGCGCTCTATGAACACGCCGCATACCGAGAAAACGCCGCGCATACCACGCTGCTCCATTTGCGGCAGCGCGATGGTCAAGTTATTCAGATGTCCGTCGTCGAATGTCAGCATGACAGGATTGTCGGCCAGAGACTCGCCGTCCGCGTATCGGATCAGATCGGCGATAACCACGGTATTATACCCGCGCGCGGCAAGATAGTCAAGATCTCGCGAAAATTGTGTTTCGGTTATTTGATAATCGTTCTTTCCACGCACGCCGTCCGGAACGACGCTGTGATACATTATGATAGGCAGCCGGACGCTGGCCTTGCTGGCGTCCGCCGCGACTGTATTGCGCGTGCGCGCCGTCACCACGCCTGCGACGATTAGCAGCGCGCACACAATCGCCAGCGCCGCCGCGACTCTCCACAGCGCCCGCCTTATGGTTATAAATACATATATCCGCTTCACGCTCAAACCCTCCGGCTCAAGCGTATGGATAAAGGCGCGTAGTCAGAACTTTTTTATCGGCATTATCCCAATGCGAGGTCTAATATCATCATCACCAGGAATCCGGCCATCACGCTCAGCGTCGCCTTGTTTGAATGCTCGCCCAGGTGCGCCTCGGGTATCATCTCCTCCACGACGACGTATATCATCGCGCCCGCCGCGAACGCCAGCAGCCATGGCATCACCTCCGTGAACAATCCCGCCAGCAGCGCGGCCAGTATGCCGAACACCGGTTCGACCGCGCCGGTTAGCGCGCCTAGCAGGAACGACTTCCACGCGGTATAACCCTCTTGCCTGAACGGCAGGGTCACCGCCGCGCCTTCAGGGAAATTTTGGATGCCTATGCCTATCGCCAGCGCAATCGCAGCCGTATACGCTCCCGCGCCTCCTCCGGACAGAAGGTTCCCGCCCGCCCCTGGAGTCTGTGACGCAAGCGCGAAGGCCAGTCCGACAGCCATTCCTTCTGGTATGTTGTGCAGCGTCACCGCCGAGAACATCAGCATTGTGCGCTTGCTCGCGCTGGGCCTACCCTCGCGCACGCCCGTCGAGCTGTGCAGGTGAGGGATCACCTTATCCAGCCCAAGCAGAAACAGCGCGCCCAATGTGAATCCTACAGCCGCCGGGATCCATCCGATCCCGCCTTCCGTCTCGGTAGCCTCTATCGACGGAATCAGCAGGCTCCATATCGACGCCGCTATCATCACCCCCGCCGCGAACCCAAGGAATATATTCTGGTACTTGCCCATGTCCGCTTTGCGGAATAGGAACACGGTCGCGGCGCCCAGCGTAGTCATCAGGAATATAAAACCCAGACCTGCCGCGGACCAGGCGATATCAGTAATATTCATTGTCTGCGCCCCCTTTTCGCTTATAATATCATTATTGCTTATGCTGTCAAGATCTGTTACTATGCCAGTATGCCTTACATAATTGGACTGATGAGCGGCACGTCGCTCGACGGGTGCGACGCCGCGCTGATCGAGATACCAGATACCGGGATGCGCGGCGCGGTGCGTCAGCTTGCATTCGTCACGACGCCTATGCCCGAACGCCTGCGTCGGCGCGTGCTGGACGCTTGCTCTCACGACCGTTCTAACAGCGCGCTGCTGTGCAGCCTGAACGTCGAACTGGGGCGCTGGTTCGCCGAAGCCGTCAAGGCCGTATGTGCCAAGGCGCGCATACAGCCCGGCGACGTCATGTGCGTCGGTTCGCACGGTCAGACTATATATCACGTTCCTCAAGATTCAGGCGGGCTGCTTGCCTCGACCATGCAGCTGGGGGAACCCGCCGTCGTCGCGTATGATACGGGCATACCGGTTGTATCGTCGTTCCGCGCCATGGATATGGCCGCAGGCGGACGCGGCGCGCCGCTTGTGCCGTACGCCGAATATCTGCTCTACCGCGCCGATCATCCGCGAGCGCTGCAGAACATCGGCGGTATAGGCAACGTCACCGTCCTGCCCGCCAACGCTGAACTGGACGACGTATTCGCGTTCGATACCGGACCCGGCAACATGATCATTGACGCGCTTGTTCAGCAGCTGTTCGGCGTGAATTATGACGACGGGGGCATGATCGCCGCCTCTGGAACCGTCAATGAACCGCTGCTTAATGAGTGGATGTCGATTCCGTTCATCGACGCGCCTCCGCCCAAGGCGACCGGCCGCGAACTGTTCGGCGCGCGGTTCGTCCAGGATGCGCTGGCCGCGCACCCCGACTTATGCGCCCGCGATTGGATCGCCACCGCGACTCAATTCACAGCGGCCAGCATTGCGCGGAATATACGTATGCATGTCATGCCGCGCTGCCCTGTGCGCGAGCTGGTGATCTCTGGAGGCGGCGTGCACAACGCCGCGTTACTGCGCGGCATTCAGGCGCTGCTGCCCGATTTCACCGTTCTTACTCAAGAGGATTTGGGTTGGGACTCTGACGCGAAGGAGGCGGTCGCTTTCGCCTTGCTCGCCTACGAGACCATGAACGGGCGGCCAGGGAATGTGCCTGGAGCGACCGGGGCTTCGCAGCGGGTGGTTTTAGGGAGCGTTACTCGGGCAGGATGAATTCCTTTCGTTTCGTTCCCGGTTTCCGACCCTGCAGACTTGGAAACGTCTGAGATCTATCCATGAACACGACTACGCAAGGAGGAGCAAATGTCGCATAATCGTAAAATCCGCGTGCGGATAACGCATATAATAGTCGCTATTGTGGTAATTATTAGTTCTATTTATTTTATCCCCAAAAGACGTTCCATCCGATCGACATTGGATGCGGTAGAGTTTCATGTGAACCGAGATGCTGATGAAGGCGTTGTTTTAGATATTAATGGAGCATTTCTTCAATATGCCCTTAAAGATGATATTTTAAAGATTAAAATTACCATTACTTCGCCTAATAGGCCTGATTCAGATTATTATACTTTTGAATGGCCTGCGTTTAAATTAGGTGATGGGACAGGTAAAGAGATTTACAGTACGGGTATGTATTTCAATGATCACATTAATGGGTATTCTATAATGAATATAATAGTGTGGTTCGATCCGTTCCGGATAGCGATTTATCAGGACGAAGATGATAGATATTTGGTAGCTCCAGCAGGTAACGTGGAGGAAGCAATACGGATTAAAGAGCTTTCCGATCGGTATCTCCACCCATAAAAAGTATTAGGGGAATAGTGCATATACCGCTACTCCCTCGCCTCAAACCCTTCGCCCATCGCCTCCCTGACGTCCGTGGCGATCAAGAACGCTTTAGGATCCGCCGCGCACACGATCCTTCGCAGCATCGGCGCTTGAGTCCGCGTGACGACGCATAGCAGCACGTCCCGCTCCACGCCCGTGTACGCGCCCTTGCCGTGCAGCATCGTTACGCCGCGCTCCATGTCCTCCAGTATACGCTTGGCTATCTCGGCATGGTTATCCGATATAATGAAGAACGCCTTCGCCGTGTCAAACCCGGTCACCACCGCGTCCATCGCGCGCGTGGATACAAACAACGCCGCCAGCGCGTACAGCGCCGACTGCGGCTCGAACGCCACGGCCGCGCCCAGTATCACAACGCAGTCGATGGTCAGCAGTATCCCGCCTATCGATAACGCCGGGAACCGCTTATGCAGCATAATCGCGGCCATATCGGTGCCGCCTGTCGTAGCGTTGGCGCGGATGATCAGTCCCAGCCCTACGCCTAGCATCGTGCCCCCTCCCAGCGCCGCCAGCATTGAATCCCGCGTCAATACCTGGAACGGCAGTACGTCAATCAGCATACTCGTCGCCGTCATTGCCAGGAACGACCGCGCGATGAACGCAAACCCGCGCTGCCTGTACCCTATCGCGAACAGCGGCACGTTCAGTATGAACGTCATCATGCCCACGTTAACCGGCAGCCACTGATGCAGCAGCATCGCAACGCCGCTAAGCCCGCCCGGCGCTATATCATTATCCAGAAAAAACAGCGGGTACGCGGCGGACATTATTACAAGACCTGCGGCGTAGCCTGTCATCTCGATTAATCTGCGGCGGTTCTCGGCAGTCATCGGCATATCTCCTCACGCAAGCGGCGTTTTGTCCCATTATACCACAACGCGTACTCAAAATGCAGGGCCGCTTTCCAGCGCCCCTGCGATAATTAACAACAATCAAGATAAGATATTTATTATATCACGCCTTCGCGTGGTATGGACTGGTGATGGGATCGCGCGGTCATTCGTCGCTGCTGATGCCCAGTGAGGCGTTAATTGCCGCCTCCACGCGCGTCATTTCCCTGTCACTGAGTTTCCCCAGCTTTATCCCCAGCCGTGTTTTCTCCAAGGTTCTCACTTGTTCGGCCAGGATGATGGATGGTTTTGCCAATCCTCCCTCCCCTGCGGGGATCTCAACGTGAGTTGGTAGCCGCGTCTTGCCGAGTCTGGAGGTTATGGCTAGAACAATAACGGTGGGACTGAACCGGTTTCCTATATCATTCTGGATGATCAGCACGGGCCTTATGCCGCCCTGTTCTGAACCCACGACGGGATTCAGGTCCGCACTGTAGATTTCTCCGCGTTTTACGATCATGGATTATTCACTCTCCGAAAGCATGTGCTTCCAGGACCGTATCCTGCGTACAGACCACCACCGCGGTCAATACGCGGGGGGTCCTGGCCTAAATATTTCTTGGAATTCTTTCGAATCCCTTGAGTTTGTTACACTCACTTCCTCTCGTTCATTGTCAGTGTATGCGTGTACGGTTTTTTTGTGCGCCGTGCGTAGGTTCTGCCTGCGCGGCGGCGGAGGGGGGCTATACTTCGTATCGTCAGTGGTTCCCTCGTGTTCGCGGCGAATTTTTACCGCTCGCTAAGTCGAGGCAGCCATGACGGGACGGAGTATAATCCCGCAGGATTCACGTTAAATAACGCGGAGGCTATTAGCCTCCGCGCCAAAAAGGAGGATGGAATATCAAACCTATGGCTTTGGCTTCACCAATACAAGCGCCGTTCCATCATACGTGACCTCGATGGGCTGCAGCGCGTCGCTGATGAATGCCTCTGTTACGTATATTGTCCCGTCCGCGTACAGCAGCTGCGGATCCGACCGCACGTCTATCTCGCCCTTTCTGACCACTACGCCAGTTACCTCGTTCTGGCCCACGGACGGCGGTATATACTGGATCATCAAGTCGTCCTTGCCGCTGGACGTCAGCAGTAACGCATCGACCTCCGATGAAGTAGACTTCTCTACCTTCCAGCCCATCGCCTCTACCAGCGGCTGCAGCGGCAGCAGTATCACGTCGTCCTGCCCATAATAAGGCGCGGCATTTATGTCCTTGCCGTCGTACTGTATTTTTACCGCAATGCCAATAAGCCTGTACGCGTTGGCGTCAGCGGATGTTGAAACTGTTGGCTCGGGCGCGGGCGACGCTATAGCCGCCGCATCGGGCGTAGGCTCCGCCGACGCGGTCGCTTCAGCGGACGCGGACGGCGAAGGACTGGGCGCGGGCGCGTTGCTGGTGCAGGCCGCCAGCAGGAATACCGCCGCCAGCATCACCAGGACTAAACCGTATCGTTTCATAATTCCCCTCCTGTGTATCGTTGTTATTTAAGCCGCGTTTGTCCGACCCATAGACGGTCAGAATCCCTTCGGGATTGACCGCTGGCAGCGCGAAGCGGGCGCGTCGCCAAATGAACCGGATGATTAATTATATGCTTACGCGGTATGGTTTATGCCTGTGATTATTCGCCGCGACAGCAATTCCAAACTTAGAATATTGCAATATGATTCGGTCGCCTATAATCGGTTTTTCTCGGACGAGAGTCGCCCGTTGTACCTTACGTGCTCATGCCGCAGCTTGTATCCCACGAACGTGTCTGCGATGCCGTACGAGTCGCTGCGGCGGGACGCTGTTCGATCTGCGGATCGAATGCGCTTTAAGTTTGTAGCACCCCGCCACTATGTCGTGAGTTGACTATTACCTTATGCATTATTACTGGCGGGGCGCAGGAGTTGGAACGTAGGAACGAGGAACGCCCCCCTTCCCCCCGATGGGGGGTAAAACGGGGGTTTCGGGACTCTGTCCCGGACCCTGCGAAGGGCTATCCGCCCTTTCGAATCCTGACCAGG
>JAISBH010000221.1 GCA_031266295.1 Oscillospiraceae bacterium
GCGTCCAGCGTGGCGTACAGTTCATAGGCCATGGTTTCTGGGATTGAAATCATCTTTCCCGTTGGTATATATTGGTCAAGAGGCGAGGATTGTGGTTGTGCAGGCGCTGACGCGACTGACGCGGCAGCGGCCTGCGGCGCTGCTGTTTGCATGGTCAGATACCTCGCCATAACCCATGCTGCGATTCCTTCGAACCGTATCTTAGCCCAGCCATCCGAGCGCGTCTTAAGAACCTCGACTACTGCGCCGGCGGGAGCGGTTCCGACGCGGTTGTCGGTGTTCGTGCTGGGAGCGCGGCGCAGGTTCAGCGCGCGGCCATCCAGCGTATTCACGGTCGCAGTGCGGATGGTACTGTAATCCTGTATGGGTATGGGTGCGGCAGGCGTCGCGGCAGTATCCATAGATCCTCCGATCTCGTCGACCACGACGGCGGTTGAGTAATCCAGCGCCTTCAGCCAACCGATATGCGTCCATGTACGCAGCGCGTCGCGTTCCGACTGCCCGCGAACCTTGCCGCTGCTAGACGAAGCGTCAACGGAATAGGCCGTCGCCGACATCGTGATAATACCGACGTGGCTGGCATTGCCCAAGCCGTCGGTTTTATACTTGTCTCCCTCCTGCCCATCGTACTCAACGATGAACCCGACCGCGCCAGGCACGATGCGTCCCTGCGCCTTTGCTATATCCAGCGGCGTGACCCATGAGCACGCTGCGCGATACATATCGTTTGACCCTGTGTAGCTCAGTTTCACGCCCAGCTGCTGGGCGCAGTACTTCAACATCCCTTGGCAGTCCATTCCAGCCAGCGTTGTACCGGAATACCTGTAAGGGATATCGGGTAGATTGAGTAGACGGAGAGCCTCGACAGCGAACTGACGCGATGTAGCAGACATAACATTTTCCCCCTCAGTGTTGTGATTGTATAAGAAAAAGCCGCGCGAGCGGCTTCTCTGCTAAGTTAGGCGGCTTCTTGCGCGGCCTTCAAGCGCTAGACGTTTAGCACATAGAAGTCGAATCATCTGACGGTTGGAAGCGGCGCCGGATTATACAATCTCCGTCGTCTCTATGGGGATCCTGATTATCACGACGCCTTTGTAACCCGCTCCGCCCTGCTTCGCTCCCGCGCTGGCTGAAGTGGATACGCTCCCGCCGCCCCCACCACTCCCGTAAGCCGCAGCGTCGGCGCCGGGTTTCGGGTTGCTGTACCCAGCGTTGCCGCCGCTGCCGCCTCCTGTATCGCCGCCTGCGCCTCCTGCTGCTGCGCCGGCCCAGGTTCCGCCTGGATTGGGCGCTTTCCCGCTGTCTCCATTGCTGCCTCCCGCACCGCCCGGGTATTGCCTTGTTGAGTCGCGCATTGGCGCCGCGCCGCCCCCTCCCGCGCATAATCGTTCCCAATTCGCACTGTCGCCGAATGGTATAGTCGTCGCCCCATCGCCCAGTCCGACATAAACGGCGGAATCGCTGTACCCCCCTTGCCCGCCGCCGCTGCCGCCATTACCGCCCCACGTGCCTTTTCCAGCATCGCCGCCGTTAGCGGTACAGTCAGCTTGTCCGGTCATGCTTAGCCGCGTTACGCCGCCGTCCTGTCCTGCGGCGTCGGCTGCGCCGACTGTACTGCCCTGACCACCGCCTCCTCCCGCGCCAATAACGATTGCGCCACTGGCTAGACGGATATCCATATAAGTAGTGCATCGTCCGCCGCCGCCCCCTCCTCCGCCTTCATTGCTGGCGTTGCTGGCAGCTTTATATCCGCCACCACCTCCTCCTCCGCCGCCGCATAGCCACACGGCGCAGTCTGCGGGCGACTCGCCTACGACCGTCATAGTGGTAGACTCGTCGACGACATACTCCATCCACATACGATTATTCCATTCCACTGCATGAACGTCTGCGGGCGTCGCAGCGAATTCCAGCCTGAACAATGGCGCGGATGGTCTGTACAATATCGGCGTAAGTAAAACTTGAATCACGTTAGATTCTCCCAAAGCAATACGTATATGGATATATCAATCGTGGGCGACTCGCCGAATGCGGTTACCGTTATCACACCTTCCGTTTGTCCCGAGACAACGACCTTGCCATTGACCCACGCGTCATATTGCTCGCCTGTAACATCGTGCGCAAGAACAACCAACCCGACGCTGTCACTTTCAATATGCGAGTCAGTGAGCGACTGTGTATATACGCCGCCATCCTGTAGCCAATCGCTGCCAGCTAATGTCGCTGGAATCGTCTTGACCGCATTCATCCCCCAGTGATTTATCCGCGCCTTGAACGACTGCAGGTTGGCGTTGACGCTTGCCGTTGCGTTCATCGCGCTGCGGCGGACTTCGTCAAGGTCAATCTCTGCATCAACCAATGACTGCGCCGCGCATTTGCGCCACAGGTTTAACTCCTTGACGGCCTCGTATGTCCCATTGATATTGGTCAGTGTGAGCGTCTCGCTGTTGTTCAGGTATGTGTAATTCTTTGGCTGCGCCCAGTCGACGAGGTTGTTGAACGTGCCGCTGCCGTCCGCAAGACCATCATAAATAACACTCGAATGATAACCATCATTATCATCGTACCATTCGACGCAAAGCTCCGCCACGTTCCCACGACTGTCTTGCCTTGCGAAAAATACAATCTGGAATTGCCCTGATATAGAATGGAATGAAAGCGCGCCATTATTCGGGCTTGGCGTAATGGCGGCGAACTCCTGTATGTCTTCCTGGGAGAATGTTGTGGTTATCAGAGTCCCGGCGGGCAAGGCGAGCGGCGTCCCAACGTCCGTATGCAGGAAATCGTATATGCTCCTCGTGGACATTTCCGCAGTGATTTTGTGCGCGAATGTGTCCAGCAGCGGATTTGAGCCGCCATCGCCGCCGAGAAGTTCTTCCAACCCATGTTCCGCGCCGTCGCTGCCGGTGTAAACGCCGTAAAACGGCTGCATATAGTTATTCGTCTCATCAGCCGCGCGGCCTGCGCCGCCGTCCAGATTATGCAGCGCTCCATCAACGCCGACATAGTTGCCGTTGAACGGTTGTTGGTTATCCATTAACACGCTCCTCGTATAACGTTTACCAGATGTAAAGAACGCCTCTGACGAAGCGTTCTCAGTAATCACATAATGCCTAGCCGCTAACCGTCACGCAGGAGGCTCGCCACCCTCCAGTTTGCGAAATGAATCGACGTCCGGCAGGAGATTGAGTCGGCTGCCGTTATCCCAATCGACCATTAAGTTGCCTGCGTCGTCGACGCCCGTTATAGAGCCGCAATCGCCGGGCTTCAGTGTGGAGTATGGGTCGTGCATTAGGGCGGTTAGCTTGACGCGAGTCCCTTTTGAATACAACCCACGCAGCAGCGCGAGGTATGCTCTACTCATATTCTGCATCAGTTTCATTCCCGTCCTCGTCGTCTGGCAGTTTGCCAGTCAAGATCAGGTTACCATAGGCGGTTTGGTTTTCCTCAATCCAACGGGCAAGTTTGTCGTTGCCCAGCGACTTTGCAATCTCGATGACGTTCTGGCGAGCGAACATATTCGTATATCCCAGGCGGGCGATGAGCCTCACGCCCGCCTTTATTTCCACGTTCGTCATACCGCTTCCACCTCCTCCGGTTGTGTTGCCTCTGCCGCTAACCTCGTTGGCGCCCCTGCTTTCCATGCGGAACAACCGCTTAGGCTGCGTCCAAGGATCCTGCGGGCGTCGCGGTATTCCTCGCCCGTCATGCCCAGCCTGACTAAGAAGATTCGAAATGCGAATCGTTCGTTTGGCGCAGGGCGTTCAACGTCCAAGATACGCTTAGCGGCGATGGCGTGGAGGCAGAGACGCTGTACTAGCTGCTCATACGCTCGTATAATAACTGGGTCTGTTGTTCCCTGAAACCAAGGGAACTCAAGGTAAGCGCTGTCCTTGCCCATCCTGATTGGCAGGTTGTCGGCGTTGAGCGCCTTCTTCAGCAACGTCTGCTTACTATTGATTAGTTGCGCCAGCCGGTCTATGACCTCCGGCGTAAACTGGTCGGCAGGGTAACTTATCGTCAGCCCTTCATGCGCTGGCGTTTCATCGCTGGGCGATTCGGCTTTGCTGGCATCGTCGCTGCGTTCGTGAATAAAGTCGAAGCCACGGCGCGCCAGGCCGTCTATCACTTTCTCGACCTGCGCGGCGTTCAGGTCATCCGGCCAGCTCAATGTGCCGTCCTTGCTGACCGTGAAGTCGCCAATCTGGTATGCCGCCGTCGGCATTCCGAGGTACTTCGTCGGGATGTTAAGCTCTTGAACGATAGCGTTGACCAACCTGCGCCGCGCCTCTCCAGTTACGTTGAACCTTGCTTCCATGCTTGATCCCCGTCCTTTCAGATTCGTTATGAACATATATCACTCTGACCGGGGTAAAAAGCAAGTCATATTTCGCTGGAAATTATTGACGCTAGCCGGCTTCGTTCTGTACCAATTCTGTTATGCCTCGCAGCACAAACACAACCACTGGCAGTGAAACGCCATTGCCCCACATCTTATATTCGGCCGAATCCGTGTGCGGATTTTGCAGCCATTTGATTATCTGCCTGCGATTCTTGGGCTTGGCGGGCGCGCCCATAGCCTTGCGGTATGTCTCGAACACGCCCGCCCACCAGTCAATCTCCATGTCGGTAGGCTCTGGCGTTTCCAGCCCATCACAGTAATCAACTGGGAAGCCTTGCAGCAGAGCGCACTCGCATGGTATGAGACGGCGTATCGTATACTGTGGTATGTTGACCAACTGTGGGTCTTTGTAGTCATGCGCCATGAACGGCAAGGCTTGCTCCTCGTGGACGCTGGTAAATTCACCCGTTGTCATCGCATACATCACGCCATGACGATCGGCGGATGTGAGCGTGTAACTCAACTCCTCCTGCACGCCGATTCCGTTTCCGCCGCTTTCATTGGAACGACCGATTGTGTTGCCAGCGATAGCCAGTGCGGTATAATCGGTCACGCGGTTCTCATGGTCGCCAACGAGTGCAGGCGCAATGCTGCCGCCGCCGTTCCCGCGAGCGTCGTACACAACAGCAGGGATGTTACCGCCAGCGTGGGCGCAGAGGGCGCAAGTACGCTCCGTCCATACATGATGACCGAGACGCGACGCCGCGCCAGGCTCGAACGCTAGAGGCAGGCCGCTCGCGCTTCCAGTGCAATCCGTAATACCTCCGGCAGCATCTTCCTGCGAGCCGACGCCCGTTGTAAAATCCCTGCGCACGCCTTCCGGCTCAAATAGAACCTCTCCGGCGCGTTCGGAATCAAAGTCCGCGACAAGGTAGATGCGATGGCGGCGTTGGGCGACGCCGAAAGATTCCGCCGCGAGTACTCGGTATGCAACGCTCCATCCGTCGCCCACGAGTATGTCGGCGGTTGGCCATCCGCCCTTGTCAGCCGCAGGAACCTCGGCGTCCGGCGCGGCGATCTGGACGATCGCGCTAAGTACGGCGCGGAAGTCCTCTCTGTGATTGGAACTGAACGCGCCTGGGACATTTTCCCAGACAATGAATCGAGGGTATCTGCCACCTGACGCCTCCCGCATCTCTTGTATGATTCGTATCGCCTCGAAGAACAGGCTGGATTGTTTGCCCTGCAGACCCGCGCGCCTCGCCGCCGCGACCGACATATCCGTACACGGCGACCCGAATGTGATTATGTCAACCGGCTCAATCTTGCCGCCGTCTATGTGGTGGATGTCGCCCAGATGCGCGACCTCAGGCAATCGCTTGGTCGTCACCCTGATGCAGAACGGCTCGATCTCCGAAGCCCAGATAGGCTTGATCTCCGACAGTTTTGCAGCTAACGGGAAGCCCCCTGATCCGTCAAAGAGAGAGCCGAGGGTAAGCTGATAGCTCACTATTGATTGTTCCTTTCAGCGCCACCGCATCCCCGACGCGATGCCTCGCTATATCGCAGTACGCCGGGTCAATCTCAAATCCCGGATAGTGGCGGTCATTAAGTATCGCCATCCAGGCAGTTCTTGTTATGGATTGTATCAATGTCCACCGCGAGCCTCGCCGCCGCTCCTGACAACCTCGCGAATTCATCGCTTGCCGCCTCCGCACGTTCAATCGCGCTAGCAAAAGCAAAGGCGCCCGTTCTCGGACGCCAAGCTTTTTTCACGGTCATTCGCAAGCAGCTTTGGAACACATACTCTTTAATCCATGGCGGAGTCTCCTTTACGCAGGGATTCGGTTTAGCAAATTCTCCAAACATTAACTCCGCCGCATAGTTATATGCGCTGGCAGCGTCTTCTTCGTCTGAATATCGCTTACTAAAGCTACCGAATCGCGGGTAATATAGATCATTTTCATTTTTCCGACTCTTCTTTCACAACATCTAAATATTGTAGCGTCTTGCCACCGCGTTCTACAGCCGCATTACCTGCGCCATATTCTGAAACATAGCGTTTGATGGAGGCGGAGGCATAGCCTTCGTCGAGTTCCATCGCATAACAAACGCGGTCCAGTTGCTCACAAGCCATGCCTGTGGAAAAACTCCCCGAAAACAAGTCCAACACTATGAAGCCGGAAAGTGAGCTGTTGCCTATTAGGTAGCCAAGCAGTGGCACAGGCTTCATTGTGCAGTGAATGTCGTTCTTGCGGGGCTTGTCAAATTCCCAAACAGTGCTTTGCTTACGGTCGGCATTCCAGACATGCTTGCCTTTAGCTTTCCACCCGAACAGGCATGGCTCGTGGATGGCTTGATACGGCATTCTGCCGAGAGTGAAACTGCTCTTTTTCCATATGCAGTTCATCGACAGGTGAAAGCCCGCCTCCCGAAACGCTCGTCTGAATAACTCGCCTTTGGTGTCCGCATGAAAAATATAGATGCTGGCGTCATTTGCCATAGCGCTTTCAGCTTGCTTGAATGCCGATAGCAAAAACGCATAGCCTTGTACATCGTTCAGGTCGTCGTTTATGATTGTACCCGCATTGCCTTTATATGAGATCATATATGGAGGGTCTGTCAA
>JAISBH010000284.1 GCA_031266295.1 Oscillospiraceae bacterium
GAGGGGGACCTCAGTCCCCTTCCCGAAGGCGCGGATGCGCCGCCGTTCCTCGCGTCAGCCTGGGATCATCAATAAAACTTACCTGCTGCAGTAGCAGCTCGTCCGGCACTAATCCGCGCAGCGTCGTCAGCGCTGCGGCCTCCTCTTGCAGATTCACCGGCAAGCTCCTGTTAAACGTGATCTGCACTCGTTCGGTGTTCAACTCTGGCCCGCCTTCCATCGCCAATACTTTGGCCGCCAGCCTCATGCGCGTCTTTAATCCTTCACGAAACCAGCGCTCCTTCGTCCTCGTCAACTGTTCCAACCCCATCAACTTATACCGCATCGCTACCCCGGACACGTTTCCCCCAAACCGCTCGTCCGACATATCCGGCACCATCGCCAACCTATGCACGTCCGCCCTTATCGAATCAGCCAGCACTTGCGCGTCCGCTTCGTTCAGCCGCTTCGTCAGCCACTCTACTCTCGCTTCCCTGTCCGGCAGCGCTATCGCCTGATCCTCCCTCAACCGCCTCCCTATCGGCCTCGTATCCCCCGGCTCCTCACTCGGCGCAAACCCGCTCACCCCTGTGAATACTAGCAAACTCTCCGCGAACTGCTGCTTGTCATTCACCCGGTCGCTCTGCAGCGCGTCATACGCGTCTATCAGACTGACGACCGGTTCCACATCCCCCTTCTCCCTTGCGTTGTTCCAATATTCAACCATCGGCACCCCATCAAAGTAATGCCGCATCCTCACCCTTACTGCCCTCATCTCACTTGGCGATCGCCCCTCCATTTCAAGTGCTTCCGCCGCCGTATACACTGTCGCCTCATACCAATCGTCACCCGGCCCATTTCCTTGCCTCTTGCGCATCTGTATCCCCATCATGGCCTTGTGCTCCGCCGAATCGTCATATACTACGAACGCCGAAGCCGGATCCAGCGCCGCCATTCTTACCCTTGCGCTCTCATCCAGATATAGCAGCTCTACCCCTACCCCATACAAACTTGCCTGTTCCGCCAACTCGCTGTCTACTGCGTCCGCGTTCGCCGCCTTATATGCCTCGGTTAGTGCGGCTAACGCTTCCTCTTGCCCGTCGTCCGCGTACGCCACTGGCGCTCCTATCAGATACCCCGCCGCCATCGTTACTATATACCTCGCGAACGGGTGCGCTAGCCTGTTGTTCGGCGCTCCATATGGTTTCACACGCCGCGCTACCGCTGAATCCCCTTCGTAGTACGCCGTCAGCCTGTCCGCTTTGGGCGATCTCTCCCTCATAAACCGGTCGATACAGCCTTGAATACACCCTTGATTAATCGCGTTTCCCTTGGGTATCGTTATCATCGCCCGTCCTCCTCGCCTCGATTTCTTGCCTGGATTGGTACTCCCTCATTTGCTCCAGCATTACCACGAACGAGCAGTTCAGCACGGTTACGACCAAGATCAGCGCTGCGATCAAATATGATATCAGCATCGATTTCCTCGTCTGAACGCTGTACGCTGATATGGCGTCCACAATCAGGAATCGGTCGGGCAGTGTATTATCCGACGGTATCCACCGGTAATACACATTCATTTCCCTGCCTGCGACGTCCGCGCTTTCAAACCATAGCGAGATGCTTCCGGATTCATTGTTTCTCGCGGCCTCGACGAACTCTGGGTAGTCGGCAGGTTCGAACGCTATGCTCTCGCTTAGCGTTCTGTACGTCACGTTGACAAAATCCGCGTCGAGAACGGCCGCGTATGTCATATATGTGGCGTCCAGCATCTCCATATTGATTCTGGCGGTCTCCAGGAAAAACTCGTAATGATCCTGCCAGCTGCGCCCGTCGGCTATCAGCCTATCCACCTCGTTCGCGATCATGTCGAGATTCAGCCGCTTCTCAATAAGTTTCTCCGCGTATATAACCTGGTGATACTCCTGTAGGTTGAACATAAACAGGAATGCCAGGACTATCATCAGCGCGACGGGCAGCGCCAGCGCTGTCCTTGCGGCCTTACTGTCAAAAATCTTTCCTATTTGCAACATCCTCCCCTTCGACATAAACATTATATTATACTACGCTATATTAAGCTTAGCGTCACTCCCGCTTGAACACCCGTCCGGCGCGCTCTGCCATGATCTCCTCCAGCGCGTAACGGCACGCGTCTATCGTGTGATGATCGTCGCCCGTCGGTTCCGCGCTCCAGTTGCCGTACCTGTCCCGGTTATACTGATACGACGTGAATTCCCGCGCCGCGTTTGGGCATCGCGCCGGGTCGATTACGATCTCCAGCCGATCGGCGAGCCAGCGCACGCCGTGCATCACGCTGCCCGGCCCTTTCACCGCCGCGCGCGCGTTCACCCCTCTGGCGCGAAGCGTATCGATCATCCTCGGTTCCGCGTTGTCGCATGTGACAATGCCGCGTCCGCACCGCTGTTGTATGATGGCTGCCAGCGCTTCCGAAGGCGTCCTGATTCCCCAGAATTCATCCAGTAAGATCACACGGTGACGTTTCGCGTCGTAACTCACCCGTATCAGCGCGTCTGGCGACGCTCCGAACCCGAAGTCCAGCCCGTTCCACACCCTATCCGCTGCCTCACGCTCGAACGTCTCCAACGCGCGCAGACTCACGTTCGTGAATATCGCGCCGTCATCCGCGCCGGGCTCGCCCAG
>JAISBH010000292.1 GCA_031266295.1 Oscillospiraceae bacterium
GACGCTTGAGGACGCGTTCAAGCTTGAGATCGACTTCCTGGTGGGCATGAAGGATCTCAAGAAGATCGTCGATAACTGCTACCGCACCTACGGCGTCACCCGCACCGCGCGTCTGCTGGACGATATCAAGAAGCTGGGCTTCACATATTCAACGCGCGGGGCGATCACGTTCTCGGTGTCCGACATAGTGATACCGCCTGAAAAGGCGCAGATGCTCGCCGACGCCGACTCGAAAGTGAGCCGGATCGAGAAACTGTTCCGCGAGGGACTGATGAACGACGAGGCGCGCTACCGCGCGGTGGTCGACGTCTGGCAGAACACCAACGCCTCGCTGAAGGCACGACTGATGGACGTGCTGGACGACCTGAACCCGATCCGCATGATGACCAACTCGGGCGCGCGCGGTTCGATCAATCAGGTCAGTCAGCTGGCGGGGATGAGAGGCCTGATCGCGTCGCCTTCGGGGCGGATCATCGAGCTACCCATACGCGCCAACTTCCGCGAGGGTTTGACGGTATTGGAATTCTTCATCTCCTCACACGGCTCGCGCAAGTCGCTGGCCGACACCGCGCTGCGTACTGCGGACTCGGGATACCTAACCCGTCGACTGGTCGAGGTGTCGCAGGAGATGATCGTCCGCGAGATCGATTGCTTTGAGACGCGCGGCGAGCCTGTGCGCGGCATACTGATCCAGGACATCATGAACGGTTCCGAGAAGATAGAGGGCATGGAGGAGCGTATGCTGGGCCGCACCGCCGCCGAAGACGTGGTCAATCCGAAGACGGGCGAGATAATAGTCCGGCTAAACGAACGGATTAGCCACGAGCACGTAAAGGCGATCATGGAGGCGGAATTACCAAGGGTTACCATACGATCCGTGCTGACATGCCGCAACGAGCACGGCGTATGCGCGAGATGCTACGGCGCGAACCTGGCGACAGGATTCGACGTGGACGTAGGCGAGGCGGTCGGCGTAATCGCGGCGCAGTCCATAGGCGAGCCGGGCACCCAGCTGACGATGCGTACATTCCATACGGGCGGCGTAGCCAGCGACGACGATATCACGCAGGGTCTGCCGCGCGTGGAGGAACTGTTCGAGGCGCGCAAACCCAAGCGCGACGCGACGCTATCGGAGATCAGCGGCGTCGTGTCTATGGGCGAGACTAAGAAGAAGCAGGAGATCGTCGTCACCGGCGAGGACGACGAACGCAAGACATACCCGATCAACTACGGCAGCCGCCTGAAGGTGCGCGAGGGCGACCACGTCTCGGCTGGCGACGAGCTGATTGAGGGCGCGATCAATCCTCACGATCTGCTGCGCATCCTCGGCGTAAAGGCCGTGCAGGAATACCTGCTGCGCGAGGTGCTGATGGTATACCGCCTGCAGGGCGTGGATATCAGCGACAAGCACATCGAGGTGATCGTGCGCCAGATGCTGCGCAAGGTGCGCGTGGAGGACGCCGGGGACACCAGTCTGCTGCCGGGCAGCCTGATCGACATATTCCGCTTCGAGCACGAGAACGAGCGCACGATACTGGACGGAGGGCGTCCGGCGGTGGCCAAGCGCGTGCTGCTGGGCATCACGAAGGCGACGCTGGCGACGGAATCGTTCCTGTCCGCCGCGTCGTTCCAGGAAACCACGCGCGTATTGACCGAGGCCGCGATAAAGGGCAAGGTCGATCCGCTGGTCGGGCTGAAGGAGAACGTCATCATCGGCAAGCTGATACCTGCGGGCACGGGCATGAAGCGGTATAAGAACATTGAGATACGGGAGGCGTATTGACACGCCAGCGGCACGCCAACCAGCAATTCCAAATTTGGAATTTGCTTGTATGCCACGAACGTGTCTAGGATGCCGAACGAGTCGCTGCGGAGGGACACTGTTCGATCTGCGGATCGAATGCGTTTTAAGTTTGTAGCGCCCCGCCACTATGTTGTGAGATGACTATTACCTTACAGCATTCTTGCTGGCGGGGCGCAGGATGGGAACGTAGGAACGGGGAACGAAGAACGTCCCTGCGGGGAGCCTGGGACTCTGTCCCAGACTCTGCGAAGGGCTATCCGCCCTTTCGAAACCTGACCAGGCTTCGCCTGGACCATCGTTTTGTACACAAGCCATCGGTTTCGGCCAACCGGTTGTGCTTTAGAGTCTATCTCGTAACGCAACCGGTTCCTCCTCCCACATCGCCCCCCTAGGGGGAGATGCCGCCGCAGCGGCAGAGGAGGCCCCCGAAGGCGCCAACTAAATTTCTTGACAAACCGCGCGCGTAAATGGTAGAATACTAGGGTTTGCAACAAGGTTTTGCAGGGAGCGTTAACGATGATGGAACGGCTGGCCCGCGCGTCGTCAAAGGTGGCGGGGGCAAAGCAGGTGCTGCGCGCGCTGCGCGAGGGGAAGTTGGCCTCGGCGTACATCGCCAGGGACGCGGATCCTTTTGTGACGCGGCCTGTCGCCTACGCCTGCGAGAAGGCCGGAATACCCGTTGTCGAGGTTGACGATATGAACGAGCTGGGGCGCGCGTGCGGGCTGACCGTGCACGCCGCCTCGGCAGGTATTTTAAAGGGTTAGTTCAGAAGGTTAATTCAAGAGGTTAGTTAAGGGGGAGACGCCAACATGCCTACGATCAACCAATTGATTCGTAAGGGCCGGGAAACTGTAGCGAACAAGTCGACCGCGCCGATACTGCAGAAGTGCCCTCAGAAGCGCGGGGTCTGTCTGTCGGTCAAGACCACGACGCCGAAGAAACCGAATTCCGCGTTGCGCAAGATCGCGCGCGTGCGCCTGACGAATCAGATCGAAGGCACGTGCTATATCCCGGGCATCGGTCACAACCTTCAGGAGCACTCGGTGGTGCTGATACGCGGCGGCCGCGTGCGCGACCTGCCTGGCGTTCGGTATCACATCATCCGCGGCACGCTGGACGCGGCGGGCGTTGCCAAGCGCAACCAGGCTCGCTCCCTCTATGGCGCGAAGAGGCCCAAGAAGTGACAAGATGTAAGAAGGATTCGAGGAGGTAGACCTATGCCGCGTCGCGGATTCATCCCCAAACGGGAAGTGCTGAACGATCCCCTGTATGAGACGACGGTTGTTACCAAGCTGATCAACCAGATCATGCTGGATGGAAAGCGCGGCGTGGCGCAGAGGGTGTGCTACGAAGCGTTCGATATGATTAAGGAAAAGACGCAAAAGGAACCGATCGACGTATTCACGACGGCGCTGAACAACATCCTGCCAACGCTGGAGGTTAAGGCCCGCCGCGTCGGAGGCGCTACGTACCAGGTTCCGATGGAGATCCGTCCCGAACGCCGTCAGACGCTGGCATTGCGATGGTTGGTGGACTTCTCCAAAAAGCGCGGCGAACGCACGATGGCCGAGCGTCTAGCGGGCGAACTGCTTGACGCCTCCAACAACGCCGGTAACGCAGTCAAGCGCAAGGAAGAGATGCACCGCATGGCGGAAGCGAATAAGGCGTTCGCGCATTATCGCTGGTAGGGCTTGATTAAGTCCGCCGCGAGCGTGGAACGCGGCGGATTAGAGCGCGGCAAGAGCGCGTTAAGGACACGATTGAGAGCGACGCGTTCGGGTTGCGCAAGGTGTGAGCGCGCCGCTTGCTCCAAGGAAACAGTTGACTTGGCGCAAATCCGCACGAAAGTTGTCGGATTTGCGCCGTTATTTGCGTCAGGAGTTAGATACAACTTGAAGGCTGGATTATTTGTCACCGAGACGCACGCGTATAACTCACGTGCATATTGTGGGAAAGATTGGTTAATGCTAAATCATTGGATGAATGCGGGTTTGAATGCGGTCTTATATAGGGTCGCGACGCCGCAATGTCGTAAGGAAGGAGGCTGATCGGTATGCCCAGGAGCCATCCGCTTGAAATGGTTAGGAATATTGGTATCATGGCGCACATTGACGCCGGAAAAACCACAACGTCGGAGCGTATCCTGTTCTATACCGGACGCGTTCACCGCGTCGGCGAGGTTCATGAAGGCAACGCCACAATGGACTGGATGGAACAGGAGCAGGAGCGTGGGATCACGATCACGTCCGCCGCGACAACCTGCGAGTGGAAGAAGCACCGCATCAACCTGATCGACACGCCGGGCCATGTGGACTTCACGGTCGAGGTTGAGCGCTCGCTGCGTGTACTGGACGGCGCGGTCGCCGTATTCTGTGCGAAGGGCGGCGTCGAGCCGCAGAGCGAGACGGTATGGAGGCAGGCGAACAAGTATCATGTACCGCGCCTCGCGTACATAAACAAGATGGATATAACCGGCGCGGACTTCGATCGCGCCGTCCGAATGATGGAAGAGCGGCTTGAGGCTAAGGCGATACCGCTGCAGCTGCCCATCGGCGCGGAGAACAACTTCGAGGGTATGATCGACCTGGTGCGCATGAAGGCAATCAAGTATTACAGCGACGACGGCAGCGACCAGCGCGAGGAAGAGATTCCGGACGCGCTGAAGGACGAGGCGGAAGAAGCGCGCAACAAGCTGATCGAGGCGGCCAGCGACTTCGACGAAGAGATGATGATCGCGTACCTGGACGGGGAGGAGATCAGCGCGGAACAGTTGACGGCCGCCGTACGCAAGGCGACGATCGCTGTCGCGATGACGCCCGTGCTGTGCGGCACATCATACCGCAACAAGGGTGTGCAGCCGTTGCTTGACGCGATCGTAGACTATCTGCCCTCACCGCTGGATATTCCTCCGATCGAGGGGACTCGTCCCAAGACGGGCGAGGCGATTGTGCGCCATGCCAGCGACGACGAGCCGTTCAGCGCGCTGGCGTTCAAGATAATGGCCGATCCATTCGTGGGCAAGCTGGCGTTCTTCCGTGTATACAGCGGCAAGCTGGAGGCCGGCGCGTATACGTACAACTCGACGAAGGAAAAGCGCGAGCGCATTGGCCGCATACTGCGAATGCACGCGAATCACCGCGAGGAGGTCGACACCGTTTACGCGGGCGAGATCTGCGCGGCGGTAGGGTTGAAGGATACGACGACCGGCGACACGCTGAGCGTGGAGAACAAGCCGATCGTACTGGAGTCGATGGAGTTCCCCGATCCGGTCATCAGGGTTGCGATAGAGCCGAAAACGAAGGCCGGGCAGGATAAGATGACGCTGGCGCTGTTGAGGCTGCAGGAAGAGGATCCGACGTTCAAGACGTACACGGACGCGGAGACGGGCCAGACGCTGATAGCGGGCATGGGCGAGCTGCACCTGGAAATCATAGTAGATAGGCTGCTGCGCGAGTTCAAAGTGGAGGCGACGGTAGGGCGGCCGCAGGTTGCGTACCGTGAGACGATACGAAGGGCCGCGAAGGGCGAGGGACGGTTTGTGCGTCAGACGGGCGGGCATGGTCAATACGGGCATTGCTGGGTTGAGATCGCGCCGCGCCAGCCGGGCGAAGGGTATCAGTTTAACAATAAGATAGTGGGCGGCGTGATACCGAGGGAATACGTACCCCCGATAGACGCGGGCATACGCGAGGCGAGTCAAAGCGGTATGCTAGGCGGATACGAGGTGGTAGATTTCTCCGCGACGGTGTATGATGGATCGTATCACGACGTCGACTCAAGCGAGCTGGCGTTTAAGATAGCGGGGTCGATGGCGTTCAAGGAAGCGCTGCGTCATGCCGAATCGGTGCTGCTGGAGCCGGTAATGAAGGTTGAGATAGTGGTGCCGGAGGAGTACATGGGCGACGTGATAGGCGACGCGAATGCTCGGCGCGGCAGGATTGAGCGGCTTGAGGCGCGGCAGAACACGCAGATCATCGACGCAATGGTGCCTCTGAGCGAGATGTTCGGCTACGCTACCGACCTGCGCTCGCGCACACAAGGCCGCGGCACGTTTACGATGCAGTTCGCGCGCTATGAAGAGGTGCCCAAGAACGTAGCGGCAAAGATCATAGGCGCGTCGGCATAGACATTCAGACAAGGATTGGCAGGCTCGGCTGGAAGGCTGGGCCTGTTTGTTTGCTGGGGAACGCCCCCTCTGTCGCTGCGGCGACGCGGCGCGTCCGCGCCTTCGGGAAGGGGACTCACGTCCCCCTCCCGACCTCCCCCGGGGCTTGGAACGGGAGAACGTAGGAACGGGTTGCGTTACAGGATAGACTCTAAAGCACAACAGGTTGGCCGAAACCGACGGATTG
>JAISBH010000298.1 GCA_031266295.1 Oscillospiraceae bacterium
CTCGAAGCGGTTCGTGCCCGGCGTGTCGCCCGTGGATGTGATGAACACGCCTGTCGCGCCGCCGTCGTATTCAACGTACGCGGTCACATCGTCCTCCACCTCGATATCGTGCCACCGCCCGTTATGAGTGAACGCGCGTACCCGGACGGGCATCCCGCAGATCCACTGCCACAAATCCAGGTTGTGCGGACATTGGTTTAGCAGCACGCCGCCGCCTTCCCCGGCCCACGTCGCGCGCCACGCGCCGCTGTCGTAATAGCTCTGCGAACGGTACCAATTCGTGATCAGCCAGTTTGTGCGACGGATCTTACCCATCTCGCCGCTTTGAACGATCTCGTGCATCTTGCGATATACGCAGTTGGTGCGCTGGTTGAACATGATCGCGAATATCTTGCCGCTCTTCTCGGCGACTGCGTTCATCTCGCGGACGGCCTTGGTGTATACCCCTGCGGGTTTCTCGCACATCACGTGAAGACCGGCGTTCAACGCCTCGACGGTCAGAGGCGGATGCTGGTAATGCGGCACCGCGATCAGAACCGCGTCCACCTTGCCGCTATGAATCAAGTCGGAGCCTTCGGTGAACGTCGCTATCTCGCCGGTGTGATCTTTCTCCTTCAACAGGTCAGCCAGCCACTCCTGCCGAGAGGGTTTGCGATCTGCTACGGCGGTAAGTTTCATACCAGGCACCTTGCCGTCCAGCAGGTTCTCGATGTGCGATGAACCCATATTCCCGGCGCCCAGTACGCCGATGCGTACTATATCCATGACGAGCATCCTTCTTTCCATATTCTGCATTCTATACTTCGCCCTCTAAGAATTCACACGGACTGGCGATGGTTTTCCGCCGCTCGCCAAGGCAGTTCTTAGCGGTATGGAGTATGCTATAAAACCTTGGCAAAATTATACTCTCTTTTGAGAGTGTACGCAAGACGATACAAGGCGCGACGATGATCCAGCCTCCGCCGAACCATCGCCGCGCCTTGTAAAACTATTACCACTGGCCGATTGAGTTTGCGTTTACTTCGCGTAATCTATCGATCGCGTCTCGCGTATTACGTTCACCTTGATCTGGCCGGGATAATCCATTTCCTTCTCTATCTTCTTGGCGATCTCTCTGGCGAGGACGAGCGTACCCGCGTCGTTTACGTCGTCCGGCTTGACCATTATGCGCACCTCGCGGCCGGACTGGATCGCAAAACATTTCTCTACCCCGGAAAATGAATTGGATATCTCCTCTAGCTTCTCCAGGCGCTTGATGTAGTTCTCCAGCGACTCACGGCGCGCGCCGGGCCGCGCGGCGGATATCGCGTCGGCGGCCTGCACAAGCACGGCCTCAATAGTGGTCGGCTCAACGTCGTTATGATGCGCTAGTATACAGTGAATAACCTCTGCGGATTCCTTGTACTTCCGCGCCAGATCGCCGCCCAGCGACACATGGGTACCCTCCACCTCGTGATCGACGGCCTTGCCTATGTCATGCAGCAAACCCGCGCGCTTCGCCAGCGTAATGTCAGCCCCCAGTTCCGCTGCCATCATCCCGGCCAGGTGCGATACCTCTATAGAATGCTTGAGCACGTTCTGCCCATAGCTGGTACGATAACGCATACGCCCCAGCAATTTGACCAGCTCGTGATGGATGCTGTGCAGACCGGTCTCGAATACCGCCTGTTCACCCGCCTCGCGTATCTGGTTCTCGACCTCTTTCTTCGCCTTCTCCACCATTTCCTCAATACGGGCTGGATGTATGCGACCGTCGAGTATCAATTTTTCCAGCGCGATCCGAGCGATCTCGCGGCGCACCGGATCAAACGCGGAGACAATAACGGCCTCCGGTGTATCGTCGATGATCAGATCGACGCCCGTTGCGGTTTCCAGAGCGCGGATATTGCGTCCCTCGCGACCGATTATTCGTCCCTTCATGTCGTCGTTGGGCAGCGTCACTACTGACACCGTCGTCTCGGCGACATGATCCGCAGCGCATTTCTGGATAGAGAGCGCAATGATATTGCGCGCCTTCTTCTCGGCCTCTTCGCGCGCCTTCGACTCTATGTCGCGCACCATTACTGCGGCGTCGTGATACGCTTCCTTTTGGATGCGGCTGACCAGGAACTGCTGCGCTTCGTCCTGTGTCATGCCCGCTATGCGTTCCAGCTCGCCCTGCTGCTTACGTAGTAGCGCGTTGGCTTGATCCTCGGCGCGCTGAATATCCGCAGTCTTGCCGTTCAACGCGTCTTCCCGCTTATCCAGGTTATCCAGCTTCTTCTCGTAAGCCTCTTCGCGCTGAGTAGCGCGACGTTCCGCACGCTGCACCTCGTTGCGGCGCTCGCGGGTCTCGCGATCCAGTTCGGTGCGCAGGCGCAGAACTTCTTCCTTGGCGGCGAGAATGGTTTCTTTCTTCTTCTCCTCGGCGCGATGCTGCGCGTCGTCTAGCAGAGATTTCGCGTATTGTTCAGTTCGACCGATCTTCTTTTCAGCGACGTCCATCCGATAGCGATATCCAACCGCGAGCCCGATCGCCAAAGCGACCAGAGACGCGAGAATAATCCATAGAGCGGTCAAGTGTGATCGCACTTCCTTCCTTGGAGGCAGGGGTTATACAGCGCCCCGCGCCTCATTGCGAAATGATACCTCTCCTCAGCTCCTTCGGCGTTTTCGGTTATAAAGCCCAAGCCTCACAGAATCTATATTCAACCCGTACGGCGGCTAACTCAAAAATGCCGTTACAGCGCGGTAAACATGAACGATTTTTCGTAAACCGCTCTAGCATCAAGCATTGTACCGAACAGCTGTGGATAAGTCAAGGGGCACGGTAGAATTGTTGATAATTTGTAACTTTCTTTGACGCCGACAAGATACTTCATGATTGCGCTCAATTACGGAGGAATGCGGCTTCGGACGGCGAATATACACGGTCGTACGACCTGTGCGATCAGAAGGGAAACAGGAGTTATATAGTTTGGAGGCGATCTGATGCAATTCGCGAGGTGCGCGCGCAACGGAGGGTTCTGGTGTATAATGGACGGTGACCGTCTGTCGGCGATAGATGGCGCTCCGGCCAGCGATTGGAAACGTACGGGGGAGTGGTTTTCCCTTGATGAATTTGAATATGCGGAACCTTTGGAGCGTTCGGCGGTCAGACAAATGATCATCGTGGGCTGGAACTACGCCGAGCACACGCGCGAAACCGGATCGAATCTGCCGCCGATGCCGATGATCTACCCGCTATCGTCGGCGGCGCTGAATACGCACAAGGGCGCCGTGGTCGTGCCCGGCTTCATCAATCATGTGGAACACGAGGCGGAGCTGGTCGTCGTGATAGGCAAGGAAGCGAAGAACGTCAAGGCCGCCGACGCGCTCGATTATGTGCTGGGCGTGACGTGCGGCAACGACGTATCCGCGCGCGACATACAAAACAATCCAGGATTCCCGAACCTGCCGCGAGCCAAGACCGTGGATACGTTCAAACCGGTGGGACCTTACCTAACTACGGGGATCGACTTCTCCGACCTGCCGATCTCTATCACGGTCAACGGCGAGACCCGGCAGCGCGCACGCACGAGCGACATGATATTCAAGACGCCTGAGCTGATCGAGTTCATCTCAAAGACGATAACCCTTTATCCATGGGACGTCATATTCACCGGCACGCCTAAAGGTTGTACGCGCGTATATCCCGGCGACGAGATGGCTGTGACCATCGAAGGCGTTGGAACCCTGATCAACAAGGTTGAGGTCGAATAGCTTGTAAATCGTAAATAAAAAGACTATAATAATATAATACGAGTGATCGGCCTGAGCGGTTTAGGGCAGTTGAGGGCCGCGCAATCAACGGTTATTGAGGCGGTACACATGCAAAGCATGACGGGTTACGGGTTCGGCGCGCGCGAGGCTGACGGGCGCGTATGCACGGTGGAGCTGAAGAGCGTGAACCACCGATTCCTGGATATCAGCTTCAGAATGCCGCGGGTTATGGCGTTCCTGGAGGACACGGTGCGCAAGACGATCAGCGGACGGCTGGCGCGCGGGCACGTGGACGTATTCATCGTGTACCGCAACGACCGCGCGGACGCCCGTCAGGTGATCATAGACGAGGCGCTGGTGAAATCTTATGGCCGCGCGTTGGAACGCGTCGCCGTGCTGCTGGGCAGGGACGAGCGGCCTTCGCCGCAATGGATCGCGCAATTGCCCGACGCAATGCGCGTTGATACGGCAGAGGAGAGCCGCGACGCGTTGACCGATATGTGCGAGGGGGCGCTGGGCGACGCGCTGGACGCCTTGATCGCTATGCGCGGCACGGAAGGCGCGGCTCTGCTCGCGGAGTTAAGCGGTCGCTTGTCCATGCTTGAATCCTTGCGTTTGGAGATCGCGGCCCGCGCGACTGACGTAGTGACCGACTATCGCGACAAGCTGGCGGTGAGGATGCGCGAGGCTTTGGACGCGTACCCGGATCCGCAGCGACTGGCCTTGGAGGTCGCGCTGCTGGCCGACCGCGCGTCGATCGACGAGGAACTATCACGACTGGGTAGCCACTTCGCGCAAACACACGATCTTTTCGGCACGAATCAGCCGATGGGGCGCAAGTTAGACTTCCTGGTTCAGGAATTCTACCGGGAGATAAACACGATAGGCAGCAAGTCGATGAGCGCCGAGGTAACGGGCCTGGTGGTGGACGCGAAGGCGGAGATTGAGAAACTGCGCGAGCAGATACAGAATATTGAGTAGGGTATCAAGTAAATTGATAAGGATTAGGAGGCGTCGTAGTGGCGCGAGCGGGATTCATCAATATCGGGTTCGGGTCGATTGTTTCGGTCAACAAGATCGTCGCGGTTATTAGTCCCGACTCCGCGCCGGTCAAGAGGATTGTGCAGACGGCGCGTGACGGCGACCATTTGATCGACGCGACATATGGGCGGCGAACGCGCTCCGTGGCGATCTGCGATAGCGACCATGTGATTCTAAGCGCCGTGCAGCCGGAAACCCTGCTTCGCCGCCTAGAAGGCCGTGAGGCTGCCGAAGTGGCGACAGACACTATCGACGAGCCTGCCGAGGACGCGGAGCGGGAACACGGAACGAACCCAGATGAGGAATGAAGCCTTGAAGATCTTAAAGAGCGTTTAAGAATGTGTCTTGAAAGATCTTAAAAGGTGTTTAAGAATGTTGAGGAGCATCATAGTCAGGAGGCGCAGGCAATGGCCGAGGGTATGCTGTTGGTGCTGTCCGGGCCATCGGGGGCGGGGAAGGGCACGCTGGGCGGAATGCTGCTGAAGGACGATCCGTCGTTTCGGTTCAGCGTATCTGCGACGACTCGTAAACCGCGCGAATATGAGGTGCACGGCAAGCATTACTATTTTATGAGCGACGCCGAGTATGACCGCGCGCTGGCGCAAGGCTTGTTCTTAGAACACGCGACGGTGCACGGACATCGGTACGGCACGCTGCGCGAGCACGTAATGGAGCAGGTGATCGGGGGATTCAACGTGCTGCTGGACGTCGACCCCCAGGGCGCGCAATCCGTCGTGGCCGACGAACCATCGTGCGTAAGCGTGTTCATACTGCCGCCGTCATATGAGGAACTGGCGAAAAGGCTGCGCACGCGCAACATGGATCGACCGAGCGAGATACAGCGGCGGATGATGAACGCACGCGGCGAGATCGCCCAGATGTATCTATACAATTATATAATTATAAACGACACGGTAGACTCAGCCTATTCCAAGCTCCAGGCGATTATACTGGCCGAGAAACACCGGTCGAACCGCTACTGTCCCGACATACCCGAAAAGGGAATCGTAGAATCCGCGAAGGGGGAGGTTGCCCATGCCTATGACAAGCCCGTCCATAATTGATCTGTTAGGTCACGCCGACTGCCGGTACACGCTGGTGGTGGACGTCTCCAAGCGCGCGAGACAGCTGGTAGGCGGCTCGCCGGCGCTGATCAACACCAAGGAAAAGAAGCCGCTGGTAGTCGCGATCGAAGAGGTAAACGGCGGCCTGATAACGTACGACAGGCCGCAGGAGGAGGAATAATGCTCTCGACGCGCACGGTGGTGCTGGGCGTTACAGGCGGTATAGCGGCGTACAAGTCAGCCGAGATCGTCACAAGACTGCGCAAACTGGGCGTCACAGTATATGTTGTGATGACGGATCACGCGCGGGAGTTCGTAACGCCGCTGACCTTCGAATCGCTGTCAGGAAATCCCGTAGTATCAGACATGTTCGCAAGCCCGGCGCGGTGGGAAGTGGAACACATCGCGCTGGCAAAAAAAGCCGACTTGTTTGTGATAGCGCCCGCTACGGCTAATTTTATCGCAAAGATGGCGAACGGAATAGCGGACGACATGCTGACGTCGACCGTATTGGCGACGCGCGCGCCAATACTGATCGCTCCAGCGATGAATACGGGTATGTGGGAAAACGCGGCGACACAGGCAAATGTAGCAATGGCGAGGGGGCGAGGCGCGCACTTTGTCGGGCCTGAAGCGGGAAGGCTGGCGAACGGCGACGAAGGGCTGGGACGCATGTCGGAACCGGAGCAGATAGTTCGCGCGGCATCGGCGTTACTGAGCGAAAAGCGCGATCTAGAGGGCAAGCATGTGCTGGTTACGGCGGGACCGACGCGGGAGATGCTTGATCCGGTACGGTATTTGACGAACAGGTCGTCGGGGCGGATGGGTTACGCGATTGCGGAGCGGGCTGCGGCCAGGGGCGCAGAGGTAACGCTGGTTACGGGGCCTGTGAATATTGCGGCGCCGCCGCTGGTAGAGGTTGTGAATATAGATACGACGATGCGGCTGTTTCAAGCGATAATGCAGTATATGCCGAAGGCGGACGCGATAATAATGGCGGCGGCGCCCAGTGATTACAGGGCGGCTGAGCCGTCGGCAAGCAAGATAAAGAAACGTGATGGTAAGCCGCTGACGCTTGAACTGCAGGAGAATCCGGACGTAGCGGCGTCGGTAGGGGCACGGCGCAAGCCAGGGCAGGCGCTGGTAGTATTCGCGGCGGAGACAGACAATCTGATTGAAAACGGGCGGGAGAAGCTGATCAGGAAGAACGCGGACTTACTGATAGCGAACGATGTAACAGTAGAAGGCGCCGGCTTCGATGTAGAGACGAACATAGTGACATTCCTAACGAAGGACACAGCGGAAGCTCTCCCGATCATGGCTAAGCAAGACGTCGCGGACTTACTGCTGGATCGCGTGGCGAAGTTGATCGACTGACTGCTCCTGAACAGTCTCGCAGGCCCGACCGGCGACGGGTAATAACATAATAAGGAGTCCGCTTGCAGATTCAATGGTATCCCGGACATATGGCCAAAGCCCGGCGGCAGCTTATAGAACAATTGCGCCGAGTTGACGCAGTAGCAGAGCTATGCGACGCGCGCCTGCCGCGATCCAGCCGCAATCCAGATCTGGATAAACTCTGCGCGGACAAGCATCGCGCGCTTGTACTGAATAAAACCGACCTGGCCGATCCTCGCGCAACCGACGCATGGCTGTCCAAATTACAAGGAAGCGGCGTCGACGCCATAGCGTTCGACGCGCTGAAGGGCAGGCCGCAGGACGTGCTGCGCGCAATTGAGCGGGCCTCGGCGCACGCGTTGAAGCGAGCCGCTTCGCGCGGTATAAACAAGACGATCCGCGTGATGGTCGTCGGCGTGCCCAACGTGGGCAAGTCCGCGTTCATCAACAGGCTGAGCGGCCGCGCTTCAGCGAGAACCGCCGATCGCCCCGGCGTCACCCGTGCGCCGCAATGGGTGCGCGTGACGGATACCCTGGAACTGCTGGACACCCCCGGTCTGCTGTGGCCGAGGATCGACGACGCGGACGCGTCGAGGCGGCTGGCGTATCTGGGGGCAATTCGCGACGAAATACTGGATCAAGAGACTTTGGCGGAAGCGCTTTTGAATGAGTTGATGAGCTCCGCGCCAGAATCCGCGCGCGCGCGATTCAAACTGCCGGACAGCGCTGGATTAGCCGACGCTAATTATAAATCAACGCTGGAAGCGGTCTGCGTCGGACGCGGTTACATGCTTGGCGGAGGCCGCTTGGATACGGCGAGAGCGGCCGCTGCGGTATTGGATGAGTTCCGCGCGGGGAAACTGGGGAGGATAACGCTTGAGCGAGCATAGTCAAGCACGCCGGGACGCTATGGCGGCGCATGATTCGACATACTGGCTGCAAGGAACGCGCATCGCGGGCATGGATGAGGCCGGATGCGGCGCGCTGGCGGGTCCGGTAGTCGCGGCCTGCGTAGGTATGCCGCCGCAGCCGATCATCCCAGGCGTGGACGATTCAAAGAAGCTCTCACCCATGCGGAGGTCAAAACTGTACGATATGATAATCTCCTCGGCCTGGTTCATCGGAATCGGTATGGCTGACGTGCAGGAGATAGAGGAGATGAACATACTCAACGCCGCCAAGCTGGCGATGACCCGCGCGGCGAACGGATTGGATGAAACGGACGAATCCCGATGCGATCTGCTGCTGATCGATGCCAGGCAAGACCTGCCGCTGTCAGTCGCGCAGATGGGAATAACCCACGGCGACGCGGTATCTTATTCAATAGCGGCGGCGTCGATCGTCGCCAAGGTGACAAGGGATCGGCTGATGAAATCGCTGGATGCGGATTTCCCCGGTTACGGCTTCGCGAATCATAAAGGTTACGGTACCGCCATGCATTATGAAACGATTTTGCGGTTTGGTCCGTCTAAGATACATAGAATGTCATTCTTGAAGAATCTATGTGAGAAGGGGCGTAATTAGTGGAGGCGCTGCAAGACGAACCCCGCGTAGCGCGCAAAGCCGCGTCTATGACCGCCAAGAGGGGTGCCTATGCGTTCGGACGCTATGCCGAAACGCAGGCGGTCGCATGGCTTGAGAAACGCGGGTATACTATTCTGGGTCGCAACTACCGCACCCGCACATCCGAGGTGGACATAATCGCGCGCATGGACGGCATACTAGCCTTTGTCGAGGTGAAAGCCCGCACGAGCGCAGCGTACGGACTGCCGTGCGAGGCGGTAACGCTGCGCAAGCAGACGCGTATCGCTCAGGCCGCTCAGTCATGGCTGTACGAGCAAGACCTGTCGGACTCGTACGTGCGGTTTGACGTCATTGAGATATATCCAGGCCGCATCAGGCATATCCGAAACGCGTTTGAAACGCCGGAGGCTGTGGCATGATAATCATACTATAACGATACAAAGGAGATACAACATGCCGGGACACAGCGCGGCAGCGCGCCGCAGGTTTATGTCACGCCGTATGGTTATGACCATCGCGGCGTTGTTGGTATGTATCCTATGCGCGGCGGGCAGCGGACTCGCACAGTCGGATACAGCCGCGCCTACGGAAATACCCGGCGGCGGTATCATAACCGAGGAAACCCCCGCCGCCGAGCCTGTCGAGGGAAACCTGCTGGTCAACGGCGACTTCTCTCAAGGCGATCCGGTTACTGGACTGCCGGCGGAATGGATGCGCGGCATGTGGCGCGCCGAGTGGGGCGTCAGCACCCTGACGTGGGACAACGGCGTGATCCGCGTCGAGAACGCCGTATCCAACGACGCGCGGTTTGTTCAAACCGTAAACGTCGAACCGGAGAAATGGTATCGCTTATCCGGCGATATCAAGGCCGAGGGAATCGACGACTCGCCCGGCAGCACCGGCGCTAATCTATCCGTGCTGGGTTCATACGCGGAACTGTCGTCGGTGTATGATACAGCCGGACAGTGGCGGCATGTCGACGTATATATATTCACATACAAGGGTCAGCGCACGGCGGAGATCGCCGCGCGTGTCGGCGGATACAGCAGCGACACCACCGGCGTCGCGTGGTTTGATAATCTGTCGCTGACGCCCGTCGAGACGCCGGAGCCTGGCAAGCCCGTCATCGTGCTCGAACCTCCCGTCACTGTGGTAAAAGCGCCCGCGCCATTATCGGAGGGAGGCGGGCTGTGGGCGCTGCTGCCCGTGTTCGCGGCGGCCGCGCTGCTGGCATGGATGGCGTTCAGGCGGGCGGCGGATAACACTGCGAGGCGCGCCGCTGCGCTGGGCCTGATACTGGCCGCCGCCGCCGGACTGAGGGTATGGCTGGCCGCGACGGTTAAGGGCTATGGCGTAGATATCAATTGTTTCCACGCGTGGGCGCTGAGGATGGCGCAGGTCGGGCCGCAGGGATTCTACGGTACGGGCGCGGAGGGGTACTTCTGCGATTACCCGCCCGGGTATCTGTACTTCCTGTGGCCGATAGGATTGCTGATAAGCGCGCTAGGTGTGACGGATTCATCCGCCGGGCTGCAGCTGCTGGTCAAGATCGGGCCGATACTGGCCGACATGTGCATCATATTGTTCCTGTGGAGGATCGGCGAGTCGTTCTCCAGCAAACAGCGGGACGGCGTATTTCATATGGGGATACCGCTGGCGCTGCTGTACGCGTTCAATCCAGCTGCGTTGATAATCGGCTCGGCATGGGGACAGATCGACGCCGCGCTGGCGTTGGGACTAGCCCTGACGCTATGGCGGGCAAGCAAGAATGACTATCGCTCCGCGCTGCCGCTGTATTTGTTAACGGTGCTTATGAAGCCGCAGGCGCTGTTGGTCGGGCCGCTAGGGCTGTTCGCGCTAGTTATCCATTTGTCGCGGTGCAAATGGGACAAGAATGAGATACTGCGCGCGTTGGCCGGACTGGCGCTGGGTCTTGCGCTGTGCTTCGCGCTTCTGCTGCCGTTTTGTGTGAAGATCGGCTGGGGCTGGTTACCGGGCAAGTATTTCGGCACGATGGGTTCGTACGACTACGCGACGGTCAACGCGGCGAACTTGTATTTCCTGATGGGCGGCAACTGGGTCGCCACGTCGAGCGCGTTCCTGGGCGCGCTGACTTACCGGGAATTCGCGCTTCTGCTGATGATACTCGTGCTAATCGGCACGCTGTGGCTGTACTGGCGCGCAAAGGATACCAAGGCGATATTCCTGGCGGCGGCTCTGACGTTCCTGGGGTTCTTCCTGTTCTCGTTCAGGATGCACGAGCGGTATTTGTTCCCCGCGCTGGCGTTCTTCCTGGCCGCGTACGCCGTGCACAGGGATGGGCGGCTGCTGTGGATCGCCGTTGGTTTGAGCGTCACGCTGTTTTTCAACGTATGGTATGTGCTGCTGGACGAGCATCTGACGCGGTTCGCGGCGGGGTGCGTGATCGCGGCGTTCAATCTCGCGCTGGGCGCGTTCGCCGGCTGGACAGGCTGGGAACTGTGCGCGAGGCAGCGTGTGCGCGCGTTTGGATTCGATACGGATACGGCGGCGCGGCGCGCAAGCGTCGTCGCGACGGTGCGCACAGGCGGAACGATATCCTCGCCTGTCGATCTGGAAGCGCGGATGCTATCGAAATCCAACGCGAGACTGTCGCTGAAATCGCGCGACTGGCTGCTGATGCTGGGACTGACGCTGGCTTACGCCGTCGTGGCATACTGGGGATTAGGCGACAGCGCCGCGCCGCAGACGTTCTACCGCACATCCGGCATGGATGAGACCATAACGTTCGATCTGGGTGAAACGCGTACGTTCTCCATCATGTATTACAACGGCATATCGTCGGGCGAGATGTACTGGTCGGTCAGCGAGGACGGGGAGACATGGTCCGATCCGATGATCGCCCCGTCGAAGGGCGAGTGCTTCCGTTGGGTATACAACCTGCAAACCTTCCTTAACAACGTAGGCGAGGTGAGCTATATGACTTCGCCAGCCTGGCATACCGCTAGGTACGCGAGGCTGGCGCCCGAGATTCCAGGTTTGATGTTAGGCGAAGTAGTGTTCCGCACTGAGGATGGGGACACATTGCCGATAGCGTCGGTCGTTCGCGCGGGCGCGTCGGGATATGAGTACGGCGAGTTCATTGAATTGAGCGCGCTGACCGACGAGCAAGGCCTCGCGCCGGAGAGACCGTCGTACATGAACGGCACCTACTTTGACGAGATATACCACGCGCGCACGGGCTTTGAATACCTGCACCGGATGCCTCCGCTCGAAACGTCGCACCCGCCGCTGGGCAAGGTGTTCATCATGCTGAGCATATCGGTGTTCGGGATGACGCCGTTCGGCTGGCGGTTTCCCGGCACGCTGGCGGGCGTGCTGATGATCCCGGCCATGTACCTGCTGGCCAAGCAGCTATTCAAGAAAACGAAGTGGGCCGGGCTGGCCGCCGCGTTATTGTCGCTGGATCTGATGCACCTGACCCAAACGCGCATCGCGACGATCGACAGCTATCCGGTGTTATTTATCATGCTGATGTACTGGTGCATGATCCGGTATTTCCAGATGAGCTTGTTCAGGGATGGGATGAAGCGGACGCTGCCGTGGCTCGCGCTGTCCGGGGTGTTCATGGCCGGAGCGATCGCCAGCAAGTGGATTGGATTGTACGCGTCGGTCGGGCTGGCGGCGATACTGTTCTGGTCGTTCGCACAGCGATTCAGGGAATACTTGCACGCCACAAATCGGAATACGGAGGTATCCGGCGAGGCGTTTCGCTTGGCTCACAGGTTCCCGGCGAAGATGATCGGAACGATCGCGTGGTGCGTGCTGTGGTTTGTTGTAATACCGGCGGCTGTTTATGCCGTCAGCTACATCCCGGACATGCGCGCGACGGGTCCGTTCACGCTGGATCGGCTGATCAGCGCGCAGCAATCCATGTACAGCTATCACAGTTCGCTGGTGGATAGCCATCCGTTCAAGTCGAAATGGTATGAATGGCCGCTGGACTTCCGGCCTATGTGGTACTACTCGGATACGAATATAACCGGAGGCGTGGTATCAACCATACTCGCGTTTGGCAATCCTATTATCTGGTGGACGGGATTGGCCGGATTGATAGCGACGGCCGCACACTGGATTCGCCGCCGCGCCGCGTATCGCCTGGATTCGGTGCAGACCGACTCAACGCCGTCGCTGCTGCTGATAGGATTCTTGGCGGAGTTCCTGCCGTGGGCGCTGGTGCCTCGCTCGATGTTCATCTACCATTACTTCGCGAGCGTGCCGTTTATCACGCTGTGCCTGGTCTGGAGCCTTACGCGCTGGGAGGCTCGTTCGGATGCGGCGGCGCGGAGAGTTCGGGTCGTAAGGTTCGCGCTGATAGGGATAGCAGCCGCGATGTTCGTCGGGTTTTATCCGTTCGCGACGGGCGTGGAGTTCCCAAGGACATGGGCGAACGTCATGAACTGGTTCGGGTTTATAAAGATGCCGGAGTGGCCGTTCAAGGGGTGGCTGTTCTATTAATAAGTCGCGTAAACAATCATGCGGGGAGGCCGAATGAACGATCGCGTCAAGGCGCTTTGGACAGGTTGGTTCGGGCAGTTGGTTCGCTTCGGCATGATCGGCGCGCTCAACACCGCGTTCTCTTACTCCATATTTACGGTAGGGGTGCAGCTGGGTCTGAACGCGCCGCCAGCGTGGGTGATCGGTTATATAATGGGCATGGCGCTAAGCCTTTTGCTGAATACCCGCTGGACATTCAAGCAGAAAGAGCGTCTGCGCGGATCGCAGATCGCTGCGTTCATCGCGGTCAACCTGGTGTCGCTGGCCGCGTCCACCGGAATAGTGGCGCTGATGACGGATCATTATAGTTGGAATGAGCAGTGGGCGGGCGTTGTGGCCGCGCCGGTCTCAATGCTGATCAACTTTGCGGGTAACCGGATGTTCGTATATAGAATCAAGGGTGATGACAAGTGTTCGCGCGAGTAACGAGCTATGGCCTAGACGGCATGGACCCGTTTGAGGTATCGGTAGAGGTCAATTTTTCTGGGGGTGTTCCCTACTTCGGGTTGGTCGGTCTGCCTGACGCGTCCGTCAAGGAGGCCAAGGAACGCGTGGACGCGGCGCTGAGGAACAGCGGACTGCGCGTCCCCGCCGCTCGCGTGATCGTGAACCTCGCGCCCGCAAGCATCCGCAAGATCGGTTCCATGTATGATCTGCCTATAGCGGTGTCGATGTTGATAGGAGCGGGGCAGCTGGATCCCTCCGCCGTCAAGGGCGTGATGTTCGTCGGTGAACTGGCGCTGGACGGAACGCTGCGTCCCGTGCCCGGCGCGCTGTCAGGCGCGTTATTCGCGCGCGAGCGGAAAGCCTCTGCGCTGATACTACCGGTGGAAAACGCGCGCGAGGTCGCGTGCGTGGATCGGGTACCGCTGCTGGCCGCATCGTCGCTCGGACAGGTGGCGGATCATCTGGCCGGTCGTGCCAAAATAACGCCGCTGAAGCCCGTTCCATACGAGACGCTGCGATCCAAAACAACTAGCGATCACGACCTGGCGTATGTGCGCGGACAGTATGAGGCCAAGCGCGTGCTGGAGATCACGGCGGCGGGCGGGCACAACCTGCTGATGCTGGGGCCGCCCGGTTCCGGCAAGACGATGCTGGCGCGTTGTCTGCCGGGGATACTGCCCGACATGAGCTTTGAGGAGGCGCTGGAGGTCACGCGCATCCACAGCGTGGCGGGACGGTTGAAGGCCGACGGCGCGATGCTGACCGAGAGACCGTTCCGCGCGCCGCATCACACGTCGTCATCGGCGGCGCTGGTAGGCGGCGGACGCGACGCGTCGCCGGGGGAGATGTCGTTCGCGCATCATGGCGTGCTGTTTCTGGACGAACTGCCCGAGTATCCAAAGTATGTGCTGGAGTCGCTGCGCCAGCCTCTGGAGGACGGACGCGTCTCGATCGCCAGAGTACACGCGCACCGCGTTTATCCATCAAGGGTGATGCTGATAGCCGCGATGAACCCGTGCAAGTGCGGGTACTACGGTCAGGCGGGCGGACGATGCAAGTGTTCGCCTGACGATGTGAGGCGTTATCAAGGCCGGGTGTCCGGACCTCTGATGGATAGGATCGATCTTAGGATACGCGTTGGCTCGGTGCCTGTGGAGGATCTGTCGCTCTCCGCGCCTGACGCGGAATCGTCGGAGTCCGTGCGCCTCCGAGTGCAGGCCGCCCGGCGCAGACAGCTAGAGCGTTACTCCGGAACGGGATTGTATACGAACGCGCAGCTGGATAATCGGCTGATACTGGAGCATTGCCCGATGTCGGACATCGCGCGGAATATGCTGCTGCTTGTAACTCAGCGGTATGACCTGACCCCGCGATCCCACTTCCGGATAATCAAGGTGGCGCGTACCATCGCCGACCTGGCCGCCTCCGATTTTATTGAGGAGACGCACATCGCCGAGGCTGTTCGCTATCGTATGCTGGACGAATCGTCATGGGTGTAGCAACATTATGAGGTATAGCAGGGAACAGTATTTCCGTATATGGCTGGCTGGCGTGGACGGTATCGGCGCGAGGAGTTTCGCGCGGTTGATCACCCGTTACGGCAGCGCGGAGGCCGTATGGGAACAATTCGGCGAGGAAATGCGCTGGATCGGCAAGTCGGCATGGCAACAGATCAGCGCCGCGCACGACCGAGACAAGGCGGCGGCGCTGATCGAGAGTATCGATAAGTGCGGCGCGTCGGTTGTATTCCAGGAGGACGGCGAGTATCCGCCGCTACTGAGGGAGATCGCGGATCCGCCGCCGCTGCTGTATGTCAGAGGCCGCCGCGACATAGCGGACGAATGGTGCGTAGCGATAGTCGGCACGCGTCAGCCTACCGCCTATGGTTTACGCATGGCGCGGCAGATCGGCGGCGACCTGGCGCGCGCCGGCGTTGCGATCATATCAGGATTCGCGCGGGGAATAGATACTGCGGCGCATACCTCCGCAGTTATTGCGGGAGGACGCACAGTCGCGGTGCTCGGATGCGGGGTTGACGTCGTATATCCGCCAGAGAATATCGAATTGTTTGAACGGATACTGGGCGCGGACGGCAGCGTTATATCAGAGTTCCCGCCGGGGACGGAGCCGCGAGGTGTGCACTTCCCGATGCGCAACCGGCTGATCAGCGGCATGTCGCGCGGCGTGCTGATGGTCGAGGGCCTGAAGGGTTCGGGCGCGCTGCATACCGTGTCGTCCGCGCTGGATCAAAACCGCGAGGTATTCGTGCTGCCCGGCCAGGCCGATTCGCCTAACAGTGAGATCAACCACCGCCTGGCCCGCGACGGCGCGCGGATCGTCACCAGCGCGACGGAGATTCTGGAAGACCTGCACGCTGAGCCGATGCCGCGTTCCAAACAAATGACATTGGGCGAGGCCGTAAAAACCGCTAAAAAGACGACCGACTCATCCAAGCCGCCAACCAAACGAAAGGCCAAGGCCGCTCCCGCCGAACCGCCCGCGGAATCACCCCCGCCGCCCGAACCTGCCGTCGATCTGACGGAGGATGAAGCGCGAGTATACGAAGCTCTGAAGTCCGGGATACCGTCGGCGAATGTTGACAAGATGGTGGAATTAACGGGATTAAGCGCCGCCGACGTGAATACGGTATTGACAATGCTGGCCGTCAAGGGAATAATACATTGATGAGGCAATATACTGACGCAGCCATAGGTTAAATAGACAACGCCGGTGCGGCAGTGATCATCCACAAGCGAGGTTAGTCGAAATTGGCTGAGCGAAAACATAAACTGGTAATCGTCGAATCACCTGCCAAGGCAAAGACGATCGGCAAATACCTGGGGCGTTCATACAAGGTGGAGGCGTCCAACGGCCACGTACGTGATTTGCCCAAGAGCCAGATGGGCGTGGACGTGAACGCGGACTTCGAGCCTAAGTACATAACGATCCGGGGACGGGGCGAGGTGCTGGCGCGCATCAAAAAGGAAGCGAAAAACGCATCCTTGATATTGCTGGCGACGGACCCTGACCGCGAAGGCGAGGCTATATCCTGGCATCTGGCGCACCTGCTGGGCATTCAGCCCGGCGAGCCATGCCGCGTCACGTTCCAGGAGATTACATCCAAGGCGATCAAGGCGGCTATTCAAACGCCCCGCCCGATAGATATGTCGCTAGTGAACGCGCAGCAAGCCCGGCGCGTGCTTGATCGACTGGTGGGCTACTCCATCAGCCCGTTGCTGTGGGCTAAGATTAAGAAGGGTCTCAGCGGCGGACGCGTGCAGTCCGTAGCCACGCGCATCATCGTCGACCGCGAGGAAGAGATCGAATCGTTCATACCTGTGGAATACTGGGACGTCGAGGCCGACATGACGTCGGGCGGTCAAGCGTTCCACGCGAAGCTGGATACGGTAGACGGTAGCAAGGCCAAGCTGACCGGAGAGGCCGGGGCTAAGGCCGCGCTGGACGCCATCGAAGGCGGTTCGTTCACCGTCAAATCCGTCAAGATTGGCGAGAAGCGCAAGACCCCCGCGCCGCCGTTCACGACGAGCAACATGCAGCAAGAGGCCGCGCGCAAGCTACGCTTCACGACGGCCAAGACGATGCAGATCGCGCAGACCCTCTACGAAGGCGTCGACCTGGAGGGCGAGGGTACGCAGGGATTGATATCATATATCCGCACAGATTCGACGCGCGTGTCGGATGAAGCGCTGGCCGCCGTGCGCGAGGAAATCGGCAATCGGTATGGATCGCCATACCTGCCCGAGAAACCAAATGAATTTAAGACGCGTAAGCGCGCGCAGGACGCTCACGAGGCTATCCGCCCCACTGATATCGCACGCAAGCCGGACGATATCAAGGCCTCGCTGACCAACGATCAATACAAACTGTATAGGCTGGTGTATCTGCGCTTCCTCTCCAGCCAGATGTCGCCTGCGCTGTACGATACCCAGACAGCGTGCATCGCCAGCGAGCGCGTCGAGTTCCGTTTCTACGGTGAACACAAGAAATTTGCAGGGTTCACCGCAGTATATGAGGAAGGCGTGGACGATGAAGCGCCCGGAGTCGATACCAAGCTGCCTAGGCTGACCGTCGGTAGCGCAGCGTCGCTCGGCGAGGTATCCAGCGAACAGCACTTCACACAGCCGCCGCCGCGCTACACCGAAGCCTCTCTCGTGCGCGCGCTGGAGGAGAAGGGCATCGGCCGCCCGAGCACATACGCTCCGACTATATCCACAATCGTCGCGCGCGGTTATGTCTCGCGCGACAAAAGCCGATTGATCCCGACCGAACTGGGCCGGATGATCACAGCGTTAATGTGCGATTATTTCAAGGATATTGTGGACGTCGAGTTTACATCCGAGATGGAGGATCAGCTCGACCGCGTGGAGGATGAATCGCTGCCCTGGCGCAACGTTATCCGTACTTTCTACGAGAACTTCCATCATGTGCTGGAGATCGCGGAATCCTCTATCGAAAAGGTGGAGGTTAAGGACGAGGTGTCGGACGTGCCGTGCGACAAGTGCGGCGCGATGATGGTCTATAAGATCGGGCGGTTCGGCAAGTTCCTGGCCTGCCCGCGCTTCCCGGAATGCCGCAACACCAAGCCAGTGTTCGTATACATCACTACGCCTTGCCCGAAGTGCGGCGCTAGACTGCTGGAGAAGACGTCCCGCAAGGGAAACCGATTTTACTCCTGCGAGAGATATCCGGACTGCGACTTTATCGCGTGGGACTTCCCGCTGCCGGACAAATGTCCCCAGTGCGGCACGCATATGGTGCTCAAGTCGAATCGCAAGGGCGCGCGATGGCGGCTGTGCGCCAACGAGCAGTGTCGTTACCGTGAGGAGATAATCGACGACGAGGCCAAGGACGATCAGGATATGGAAGACGCGCCGTCGGCTGATCCTGACGACGTCAACGACGCGATGGACGCGGATGCTGAACAAACGTCCGGACAGGAAACAGACGGCGAATGATACGCGCGACCGTGATAGGCGCGGGCTTGGCCGGATGCGAGGCTGCATGGCAGCTGGCGCGGCGAGGCGTCCCGGTAACGCTCACCGACATGAAGCCGGACAAGCGCACGCCCGCGCACAGCAGCCCGCTGTTCGCGGAGCTAGTCTGCTCCAACTCGCTCAAGTCTGATGAGCTGACCAACGCTTCCGGTCTGCTGAAAGCGGAGATGCGCGCGATGGATTCGCTGATACTGCGAGCAGCGGACACGACGCGGGTGCCTGCGGGTTCAGCGCTGGCGGTAGACCGCGACCGATTCGCTGCGTATATAACGGATACGCTGGCGACGCATCCGCTGATATCAATCGAGCGATACGAGGCCGTCACGCTGCCCGATCCGCCCGCGATAATCGCGACGGGACCGCTGACATCGGACGCAATGTCGGAGGCGATCGCGTCATTGCCAGGTCTGCGCAAGCTGAGTTTCTTTGACGCCGCCGCGCCTATCGTCACGCGGGAATCACTCAATGACGAACGAGTGTTCGCCGCGTCGAGGTACGGCAAGGGCGATGCTGATTACATCAACTGCCCAATGACTGAGTCGGAGTACGATGCGTTCCGCGATGCGCTGCTGACCGCCGAAACCACGCCGGCACATGGTTTTGAGGACGGCTTGTTGTATGAGGGGTGTATGCCCGTCGAGTCTATCGCGGCGCGCGGACGTTTGTCATTGGCGTATGGACCGATGCGCCCGGTGGGGTTGACCGATCCTCGCACGGGACGCAGGCCGTTCGCGGCGGTTCAGTTGCGCGCGGAGAATGAATCCGGGTCGCTGCTAAATCTGGTGGGATTCCAGACGCGGCTGAAGTGGCCTGAGCAGAAGCGGGTCTTCGGGATGATACCCGGGTTGGAGAGCGCAGAATACGCGCGGTACGGCGTGATGCACCGCAATACGTTCATTAACGCGCCGTCTACGTTGAACAGTGATTTCGAGGTTCGCGCGAGGCCGGGGTTATTCATAGTGGGACAGCTCACGGGCGTAGAGGGATATCTGCCGTCGGCGGCGTCAGGACTGATCGCAGGAATCACGCTGGGCCAAAGCCTGCTCAAGCGCGAGTCGGTTTTGTTCCCGACGTTCACCGCGCTGGGAGCGCTAGGTCGGTACGTGTCCGCGCCTAACAAGGATTATCAGCCGATGGGCATTCAATATGGAATCATAGACATGCCGGACGAACGTTTCCGAGACAAGCGCGCGAAGGCGCGGCGGGTAGCGGAACGTTCGTTGGAAGCGATTCAAGCGATCGCGAAGTCGCTGGAGGATTGACTATTATGAACAGCGGATTCAAGGGTACGACCATAGTCGGGGTGAACAAGAACGGCCAGTGCGCCATAGCGGGCGACGGTCAGGTGACGATGGGCGAAACGACCATATTCAAGGCTGGCGCCGTAAAGGTGCGGCGGGTGTACGGCGGCAAGGCGGCGGTGGGGTTCGCGGGTTCAGTAGCGGACGCGATCACGCTGTGCGAGCGGTTCGAGGAGAAGCTGACGCAGTACGCGGGCAACCTGGAGCGCGCGGCGGTAGAGCTGACCCAGGACTGGCGCGACGATAAAACCCTGCGCAAGCTGGAGGCGATGATGATCGCCGCGAACAGCCAGCAAATGTTGATACTCTCGGGCACAGGTGAGGTGCTTGCGCCAGACGACGGTGTATGCGCTATCGGCAGCGGGGGCAACTACGCGCTGGCCGCGGCGAGGGCGCTGGCGCTGCATACGGGGATGTCAGCCGCTGAGATTGCGCGCGAAGCGCTGACCATAGCCTCGTCGATATGCGTGTATACCAACGATCACATAACCGTTTTGGAGTTATAGGAGGCGTCATGGCTCAATTAACGCCGCGCGAGATTGTGCGCGAACTGGATAGATATATCATCGGGCAAAGCGACGCGAAGAGGGCTGTGGCGGTTGCGCTGCGCAACCGTTACCGTCGCGCGCAGCTGCCCGACGAAATGCGCGATGAGATAAGCCCAAAGAATATACTGATGATCGGCCCGACAGGCGTGGGTAAGACGGAGATTGCGCGGCGGTTGGCCAAGCTTGTCGACGCGCCGTTCATCAAGGTTGAGGCGACTAAGTTCACCGAGGTAGGGTATGTGGGGCGCGATGTGGATTCGATAGTGCGCGATCTGGTAGAGGCGTCTATCAGAATGGTAAAGGAGCAGCATGGCTCGCGGGTGCGTCTGCGCGCGCAGGTGCTTGCCGAGGAGCGCATAGCGGAACTGTTATCCAATCCGTTGGTCAGGAAGCAATCGAAGCCGCTTAATCCGATAGATATACTGTTGGGGAACAAGCCGAAGGAGCCGGATGTTTCGCCGGAGGAGACGCAGAGGCTGCAGCTGCGCAAAGAGGATATACGGCAGAAACTGCTCAAGCGTGAGATGGAAGAGCAGGAGATAGAGGTCGAAGTGGAGGAAAGTGCGCCGAACGTAGAGATACAAGGGACGGCGGTCAACATTGGCGACATGATGGGCGGGCTGCTGCCCAAGCGGATGAAGACGCGACGTGTGCGGGTATCAGAGGCGCGGCGGCTGCTGATGGTCGAGGAAGAGGGCAAGCTCATCGATATGGACGCGGTGACGCAAGAGGCCATTCGGCGGGCGGAGCAGGACGGGATAGTATTCATTGACGAGATAGATAAAATAGCGGGGAGGAACTCGACGGGCGGTCCGGACGTGTCGCGGGAGGGTGTACAGAGAGACATACTGCCCATAGTTGAGGGAAGTACGATAAACACGAAATATGGGCCGGTAAAGACGGATTATATGCTGTTTATAGCGGCTGGAGCGTTTCATGTGGCCAAGGTGAAGGATCTAATACCGGAGCTGCAAGGGAGGTTTCCAGTAAGGGTGACGCTGAAATCGCTAACGCGGGAGGATTTCAGGAACATACTGTTTCAGCCGGAGAACGCGCTGACGCGACAATACACGGCATTGCTGAGTGTAGATCATGTGCGGCTGACATTTGAGGACAGCGCGCTTGACGCGTTGGCCGAAGCGGCATACATTGCGAACGAGAACGGCGAGGACATAGGCGCGCGGCGTTTATCGACATTATTTGAAAAACTATTGGAGGACATATCATTCAACGCTGGAAGCGACATGCCGGACGTAGATCTAGCGATCTCGTCGGAATACGTGAAGTCGCACCTGGACAGCGACGCCAAAGAGCGCGACCTGCGGCAGTTTATAGTGTAACGTGGGGAACGCCCCCTCTGCCGCTGCGGCGGCATCTCCCCCTAGGGGGGCTATGAGGGCTGTCGGTTGCAATGTGGTTCGCAAGCAACGGGGAACGGGTTGCGCTACAGAGCAGACTATCCAGGTGAAACCGGCTGGCAGAAACCGGTAGACTGTGTATCACGATAGTCCAGGCGAAGCCTGGTCAGGATTCGAAAGGGCGGATAGCCCTTCGCAGGGTACCGGGACAGAGTCCCGTAAACTCCGGGTACCCCCCATCGGGGGGAAGGGGGGCGTTCCTCGTTCCGTCGTTCCGACCCTGCGCCCCGCCGGTAAAAACGCTATAAAGAAGTTGACAACTCACGCCATAGTGGCGGGGCGCCAGTAACTTAAAGCGCCTCCGGTTCGAAAACCGGACAGCGTCCCGCCGCAGCGAGCAGCCGGACGCCGCACCGCGCAACCCCAATCCAATCATTTCGTCATCCTACGGCACTTTACGCACATTTCCCGCACCATGCAGCATCCTGTCAAACCATACGCACATCCTCACACGTATCGGCGCTTTCCCGATCGTTTCATGGTAGGCTCGTGACGCCGTCGCTACCTCTTGTGCATCCGGCACACGATTGTCATACGCTAGCGCCGCGACAGCCTTGAACAGCGGCGTCAGCGATGGCGTCCGCCGCGACAGTGTCAGCGGTGTATCATACGGTTCCGCCGCCGCGCCGCACGCCGCCAGCAACACCAGCGCTGCCTGATACCACGTCAACAATTGCTCATCCAATCCCTTGCGCCTCCGGGCCACCATTGCAGGATCTACCCACACGGCGCGCGCGGCAACCCCCGCCGCAATTATCGCCGCCAACAACCACGGCCACCATAAACGCTGCTTGGGCGGATCCTCCGCCCCCTGCGCCTCAGGCTCTTGGTCAGGCCCCGCGTTCGGCTGCTCGGTGGAATCAGGTGCAACGGGTTTCGTGGGCGTGGGCGTCGACGCTACGCCGGTGGGATTGTCAGACGGTTTCGGCGAAGGCGTATGCTCGTTGGGCGAGGAGGTATTGTCAGGCTCGCTTCCTCCAGGCTCGGGCGGCGGATCGTCCGGATTCCCTGGCGGCGGATCTCCAGATTGATCCGGGCTTTCGCTAGGAGGGACACCTGGCGTGGCGTCAACGCTAATCCACCCCAACCCCGGCAGATAAGCCTCAACCCACGCATGTGCGTTCATGCCCGTCACCAGCGCCACTCCGTCGGCGTCGGGCCGCGCCACATAACCCTCCACGTAGCGCGCGGGGATATTGGCAATCCTGGCCATCACCGCCATCGCGCTGGCGAAGTACGTGCAATATCCTTCCTTCCCATCCAAAAGAAAGAATGAAACGAAATCCCGATTCGCGGGAGGCATCTTAGAAGGTGTAAGCGTATATTTGAATTGCTTGAGATAATCTCGTATAGCGATCAACTTATCGAGCTGAGCCCCCGCCCCGTCAATGATTTCATTGGTCAGCTGAAAAACATCTGACGACACCGATTGAGGCAGCGCACGGTACGCTTCCAACACTACATTATCCCAATCAGGCGCGCCGGATTCCGCCGCCGCTTGAGCCAACGCGGGCAATCGCGGATCATCCAGATCCAGCACAGGCGCGCGCAGCGTGTATTCGTCGCCGACGACGAGATTGCGAGTGGCGAACACCTCTCCGGTACTGTTGAAATACAGCACCATATCCACCGGCGTGGAAAGCGCCATCAGCCTGTGAGGAACGAACAGCGTCGTCATGCTCTCGTCTAGCATCGTAACAGTCGCCGTTATCGGTTCAAACATCACTGAATCGCGCAGCCGATCCAGCGGTCGCCCGACATCCATCAGATTATCGCGGATGGCCCGCCACCGCGGATCAATGTACAGATAGCGCCGAGAACTTAGCGCCTGGTCCGTCCATGACACGCCAGTATAGGTGTCCTTCGTGACCCCGCGCAATAACAGCGCGTGCGTTGTATAAACGCGCATGACCTCGCGCTCGGAAGGGTTCGCGATCGGGCCGCCCAACCTCGCGCCCAGCGGTTGGAAACCGTCATACTGAATTGAGTAGATCGTGCGAGGCTCGTTGTAGAACAGGTAGTCGTACGCCACGCGCCGCACCCTTTCCGCGAGCGAAGCCAGTTGATCATTGAGAATATTGCCCGATGGCAGGAACACGAGCGCGGCGGCGACAGCCAGCGCGGCCATCGACGCCACCCGCATCGCCCCGGTTTGTTCGCACCGCGAACGCGCGTACAACGCAACCAGCGCGAATAACACCGGAGTAAACAGCCATGGATTCTCGTCCGTGTCGCTCACCCAGCTCCATAGCGCGATCACGCACGCCAGTGATAAACTGGGATAGAATCCCTCGCGGCGCTTGTTTGCTATCAGGCAGAACAGCGACAACCCCAGCGCGATAACTAACCGAACGACTCCCGCACGCAGCGATAGCGTCGCCATGTTGCCGATCATCGCGTCTGAAACAGCCTGTATCAGCCACGGGAACGGTTCGGTTCGTATAATGAACGCGGCGGCGATCGACGCTATCACTGCCCAACCGACCGAGCATACCGCCCAATGCATCATGAACAGTATCGCCAGCGCCGCACATCCCGCGCACATCAGCGCCATAAAACCCGGCGGCGCTTGAATCGCCAGCGTGCCGCACATCGTCAGCGACAGCCCAAATGCCAGCATAGCCGCCAGCAGCACGGTCAGGCCGTTATCGCGGATCACGCTGCGGAATCGGTTAGTAATAATTCTCATAGATTAATTCCTTACCGCCTGCGCCTCGTCGCCAGCGGACTGCGCAGAGGGAGGCATAACCATGCATTCGACGCTGTTCTGTCGCAACCGGCGAATCAGCACGCGCTGCGCCTCGTCCGAGTTATCGGATACAAGATACACGCGAACGGTCGGGCCTAGCCGCCTCAGCCGGATTATCCGATCCGCACTCTCGTTGGTAAGCGCGCCCGTCAGACAAACAGTCGTTCCGGACTGGCGCAGCCGCGTCGATTCCAACGCGAGCACGCGTTCAAACGGCATCTGCCCGCTGAAGCGCATCCGTGCGATAGATCGCAGCACGGGCGTGATATGATCTCCCTTGCGCAGCGTGAGATCCTCTGGCGGCATACCAGTCAGAGGCATCCGCACAACAGCGTCCGCCGATAGCAGAGCGGCGCAGATCGACGCGGCCAGGTCGCTCAATCGATCGCGCGACTCGGGGCTAAGAGGCGCTTTCGTCGGCTGCGCGCAATCAAGCAGCACGACCGCATCGGGACGCAACGGCTGATCGAATGTCTTGACCAGTATCTCGCGCTTGCGCAGCGATAGTTTCCAGTGAATCTTCTTTAGCTCGTCACCGGGTTGGTACTTGCGCACGCCGGAGGGCGACGTCGAATCCTCTGTCGCGCGCGATACCAGCTCCGTCTCCGATTCGCCCGGAGAGAATGGCGGGCAATCCAGCGGCTCAATTCGCGGAAGCACCAGTGTGTCGACACGCCATCCTGGCCTGCTGCGCTGAAACGAAAACAACCCGAATACATCCTCGACGAACAGTTGGGTCAACCCGACACTGAACCGTCCCACATGCGGACAATGAATCCTTAGAACAGACGCGCGCGAACTGAATGCCCGCGCCGGTATGCGCAGTGCTTCGGTTTCAGAGTCGGCCAGCGCAGGAGCGTATACCAATGCCCGAACCGGCGCAATGGGCAGCGGACACGCATGGCGCAGCATAATCTTGAGCGTACGCGATTCACCATGCGGGATATCATCGCCGGACGCCGAAACGGTCACAGCCAGCGTCAGAAACGCCCACAGAGAGCTGGTCAAGGCCAATATGAACATCGCCAACAGCAGTAACGCAATCAGCATGTACATCCTGCCGCCCGTGGACAACGCAATTACCGCCATCAATCCGGCGAAGAACAAGCACCCGAACGCACGGAAACTCATCGCAATCCCGCCCGCCTGTTATGGCACGCGCACGGGGACTTGTATAGTCGCGATCAATTGATCCAGGATGCGCTCGGCAGCAAGTCCCTTCATGCGCGCCTCGCTGCTTAATGAGACGCGGTGAGCGAGGACGTGCAGCGCCATCTTCTGCACGTCTTCCGGGATAATGTATTCGCGCCCGGCGAGCAGCGCACATGCCTGAGCCGCGTGAACCAGCGCGATCGCGCCGCGAGTGGAACAACCCAGCTGCAGCATTGGATGACGGCGCGTCGCGGCGGCAATGCTCGCCACATAGCAGCGCACCTCGCGCGCACAGTATATTTGGCTGACGGCGGCCTGTATCTCAATGATATCCTGGGCCGTCGCGACAGGCTCCAACGTCTGCAAAGGTATGGACGCACCGGTGTATCGTTCCAGTATGTCCATCTCCTCGTCGACGGACGGATACCCGATAGCAACGCGGATGAAGAACCGATCCATCTGCGCCTCCGGCAGCGGGTATGTGCCGACAAACTCGACGGGGTTCTGGGTGGCCAGCACTATGAACGGTTTAGGCAGCGGGTATGTAACGCCGTCGACCGTCACCTGCGTCTCCTCCATGACCTCCAGCAGGCTGGATTGGGTCTTCGGCGACGTGCGGTTTATCTCGTCGGCCAGCACGATCTGGGACATGACCGCTCCCGGCTTGAACTCCATCGCGCCGGTTTGCATATTGACGATGGTAAACCCGGTCACGTCGGACGGCATGACATCCGGCGTGAACTGGATACGTTTGAACGAGCAATCAAGGGACCGTGCGAGCGCGCTGGCGAGGGTGGTCTTGCCGACGCCGGGCACGTCCTCGATCAACACATGCCCACGGCAAAGCAAGGCGATGAGCACCATCTCGACGGCGTCGGCTTTGCCAACGATGACCTGGCTGATATTGCGCTGCAGCGCGTGTACAAGGCGGCGCGGCTGTTGCATGACAACACCTCTGTTTGTCTGTTCGTTCATTCAATCCGCACCTCGCGCGGGCGAGGCAAGCGAACCAATAAGGCGAAAGGATAGATTCCGAAACAATACTCGTCAATATAATAAAACGTATCAGCCGTGCGAATCCATCCAGGATTCGGCAGCGGCGAAAGGGTGTGTATTGTTTGCATAGAATTAATGAGGAATTGTTGGCGTTGCTGGCGGACGGGGCGTATCATTCGGGAGAGGTGCTGAGTGCGCGGCTGGGGATAACCCGCGCGGCGATATGGAAGCAGGTCGAGTCGATGCGCAGGCGCGGGATCTTGATCGACTCTGCGGGCAAGCGTGGATACAGGATGACAATGCCGGACGATCCGCTGTTCCCGCCTCTGATGCACGCGCCGGGCTGTAGGATAGAATATTCATATGAGACGGCGTCCACCAACGCGCGGGCTACGGAACTGGCGCGGCAGGGAGCGGAAGAGGGAACGCTGGCTCTGGCGGAGGTTCAGACGGGCGGCAAGGGACGACGCGAACGATGTTGGGCGTCTCCGCTGGGCGGGGTGTGGTGTTCGCTAGTGCTGCGTCCGACACGGCCTCCGGCTGAAGCGCAGCGCATACCGCTCGTTACGGCGGTGGCGATTGCTGAGGCGTGCGAGGATACGACCGGGTTGAAGCCGGGCGTGAAGTGGCCGAACGATCTGCTAATAGGCGGAAGGAAGTTATGCGGAATTCTGCTGGAGATGTCCGTAGAGGCGGAGCGGGTGCAATATTTGACGATGGGCGTGGGGATAAACGTGGCGCAACGGAGCGAGGATTTCCCGGAAGAGATACGCGGAACAGCGACGTCGCTGGCGATTGAGTGCGGCGCGCCAGTCAAGCGCGGAGACGTGCTGCGGGCGTTCACTGAAAGGTTGTGGCACTGGTATAGGCGGTTGGAGTCGGGTGGGGATTCGTTTTATCACGAAGTATTCATGCCCGCATATGTAGCGCGGTCGGTGACGCTAGGCCGGGACGTCACGGTGGTATCGGACGCGGGTACGTACGCTGCACACGCCGAAACAATTGGTGGATCGGGGGAATTGATAGTGAGGACAGCGGATGGGACGACACAAGCAGTCTGGGCCGCAGATGTATCAGTACGAGCGGCGAGCGGCGCATCCGCGCCTTCGGGAGGGGGACTGATGTCCCCCTCCCGACCTCCTCCCGGGGAACCCCATCTGTCGCTGCGGCGACATCTCCCCCTAGGGGGGCGATGAGGGTTGTCGGTTACCACGCAGCTCGTAACCCCGGTACCCCGTTCCTCTTCCCCCATCGCCCCAATAGGGGGTGTGCCGCCGCAGCGGCAGAGGGGGTTCTCCCGGCGACATCTCCCCCTGAGGGGGCGATGAGGGTTGTCGGTTACGTTACGGAACAGACTATCGGAATACA
>JAISBH010000299.1 GCA_031266295.1 Oscillospiraceae bacterium
TTATAAGAAATTACCACTTGCAACAGAACCTATACTGCAGCGCTCGCATATGTTGTGTGTGTACCGGACATGATACGCGGGCTTCAGCCCGACGCTTCTAATAAGGAGACTTACTATGAACCCTAACACTAATCAATGGGCGTTTACCCAAGGCAACGTGAGTGCTCTGCCGTTCACGACCGGATCGATCGACCCCTCCGCTCCGGCTCTGGCCCAAGTCGGCGGACGTATCGGCGGATGCCTGACACAATCCGGTTTTACCCCCGTCCAGAGCGGCGTAAATAGGTTTGGCGGCGCGGGTTTTACGCAGTCCACGCAGCAACCGTTCAACTGGCAGCCTACCAACTGGCAGCCGTTTACCGTCCAGGCCAGCGCGCCTGCAGCGGCGGCTCCCGTATCCAGCGGATTCAAGCCCGTGGCCGCGCAGACGGCTACAGCTGCCAGCGCCCCGTTAAAGTTTGTAGCCAACCCCGCGCCGATCCCAGCCCCCGTCGCGTACGCGCCCGCCGCAGCCAGCGTCGAAGCGCCCGCCGCCGTCGCGTATCAGGCTGTTCAGCCCGTTCAGGCGGTTACCCAACCCTATGAAATAGCCAGCGCGGCCGCCGAGGCCCAAATCCCGGAGGAACAACGCGGCGAGTGCGGATCATGGGTATGGGCACAGGGCTGCAGAGGCCCCAAGGGTGATACCGGGCCGATCGGAGCCACCGGAGACATCGGCCCAGCTGGCCCGCAAGGTTTACCTGGCGAAACTGGCCCCGCCGGTCAGCCAGGCCCCGCCGGTTCGAAGGGCCGTGACGGCCAACCAGGCCCGAAGGGCGCAACCGGCGCGACCGGTGCAACCGGCGCGACTGGCGCGACTGGTTTAACCGGCGCGACTGGCGCGACTGGTTTAACTGGCGCAACTGGCGCGACTGGTTTAACCGGCGCAACTGGCGCTACCGGCGCGACTGGCGCTACCGGCCCGCAAGGCCCCGCCGGTCCGCAGGGCTATGACGGCTACCCAGGGCCGCAAGGCCCCATAGGCCCCACAGGTCCCCAAGGCCCCAAAGGTGAGAGAGGAGAACCTGGAGTGTGTAATTGTGACGATCCCCGTCCCCCGCGTCCTTGTCCCCCCTGCCCCCCGACGCCTCCGCCGCATCCACTGCCGCCGAAGGATAAATGCTGCTGCACGGATTGCGACAAATGGATACAAATGGATAATGAAGATGATGATTGCCGCTACCCATGTGACGACAACGACTGCTGCCCGGATTATTGCCCGGTGTTCGGCATAGCTGGCACAATATTATCAAGGCCGCAAACGATCGCAAAAGAGGGTTCCATTGACATTAAGAATCTTGCTTCATATGGATTCAATCTGCCGATGAACCGCGACAAGAGTAAGTTTCTTGTAAAGAAATCAGGCTTCTACGCGATAGGATACTATATTGAGGCTTGTTTCGAAGTAGTAGACATCCAAAAAAATGTGTCCGTTCAGATCTATGTCGACCGCTGCAACAAGGGTTTAAATGATCTAACTCCAACCGACGAGTACAACGAATGGATACCCGGCGGCGCATTAAGTGGCTCGTGCACCGGTGCCTATGACAATAATCATCGGTATATCTGGGCTGTGCGTTCCCAGTATCTTAACAAGGGAGACTGGATCAAACTGCAGCTTGCTAATACTAGCGACACCCCTGTGAATGTTAAAGTCAATCTTGCGGGATTTGCCGCTATTCGCCTGATGCCGTGCAACTGCATCCCTCCGGGAGGCCTGCCTGCCATTGACCTGAAATCAGCGTCGCTCTCCTCGCTTTTGTTTGGACCGTATGGGCTTGATTTGCCCATAAATCTTAACCCTTTCCAGAGCATGGTAGGAAACTTGCTAAGCGGCCCGATCGCGGCAGTCCTTCCCACTCTGCTGAAGGATTCGCTCCCGGATGTCCTGCAGAGTTATCTGGGCCAGGAAGCGGAAACGTATGAAGGTGAACAGGGAGAGTGCCTGGACTAATCAATCGCTGATCCAGCGCTGACGCACTAAAGCAAACAGCGCACGCAAGCCGATGACGCACAAACGCGAATGATGCACGAAGGCGAATGATCTCGACAAAAGAAGGCGTGCACAAAAGCAACCCCCGCGTCGGCCACTTCCGGCGCGGGGGCTCGACGCTCAAGCCTATTCATGAGCCGACTCATGAATCCAACATGGATATTAACTAGCGGCGCGCCGTAATACGCGCGCTGCTGTTTGAATATAGGAGCGCGATTATGAACTCATACAATACTCAACCCTACGGCCAGTATTCGTCGCTTTGGCCGTACGCGCCGCAGACAGGCTCGCCGCGCGGCAGCGGCTATGATCCATCCGGGTTCGGCTTCATGCAGGAACAGGCGAAGCAATACTGGGCGAAGGAATTCGAGGCGATGTCCAAGCGCAGCGGCGCCTATGCACAGATGCTGTGCAAGTGCGTGCAAGCCGCGCCACCGTATCCGCCGCCATGCCCACCACCACGTCCGCTGCCATATCCGCCGCCTGCACCACCTGTAACGCAGCCGATATTCGTTATGCCATGGCCGATCCATTCTCCAATGCAACCCATGCCGATGCCGCCATTCTTTAGGCCTTGTTCAGACGCGAAGTGGCCCTGCCGCAAGTGCTGCCCAAGCTCCACGGGCGCGACAGGCCCCACAGGCCCCACAGGCTCGGTGGGTCCGACAGGCCCGATGGGTCCGGCTGGCCAGAACGGCAGGGACGGTGTTGACGGGATAGATGGCATAGACGGAATCGACGGCCTCCCCGGCCCGATGGGTCCGACAGGCGTGGACGGCCAGACCGGACCAGCCGGACCAGCCGGGCCAACCGGTCCAATAGGCCCTATGGGTCCGATGGGTCCAAGCGGTCTGCCTGGCGCGGACTGCATCACGACGTTCTTTGACGGCGTGCTCCCGCTCAACGTGCTGCCCGCTATGATAGAAGACGACGACCCGTGGCCGGTAGAATTTGATCCCGCCAGCCGCAAGGACGGCATCCAGCTTGATCCTTCCAATCACGTGCTGACGGTCTCGTCAGGCGGATACTATCTACTCAACTGGATCGGCGACGTATCCAACGTGAACACCCAGGGATCAAGGCTCAAACTATATATCAATGGTGCTCCCGCCAACGGTATCGAGCTTGACAAGCCAGGTAACGGCATACTGGAAGGTCAACACATCGTATATCTCAACGCAGGCGACGAGGTGCAATTCCAGTTCGACGGAACTCCAGGAACCGGCAATTTTTCCCTTGATTCACTGTTTATCGATGTAAGCCAACTGAATTCTTGGCAATGAATTACCCCGCTTCGGCGGTGCGCGCCTCCGGTCTTATGATCGGAGGCGCTTGTTTGGTTTTATCCTTGGGTTAACATGGCTGCTAGCTATCACCGCCGCTATTATTCGATACGCCGTACGCGCTGTCAGGTTCACCGCGAGTTGGCATCCTGAACCCTCCGCGAGCGTTGACGAAACCTCGCGAATTGGAACCCATCGCCGTTATATCAACGGCGGCCGCGCTTACGAACCCTTCATATCCGGACGCGGTCTGCGCCTCGGTCGTCGAGGCAATGGCTCCGTGAATCTGCGCTAACACGCTCTGCGCGCGAAGCAGGCAGTATTCCTTGAGCGCAGCCTGTCCGGCGAGGAACTCATCATAGGTGCAGAACGACGTCGGATCATTCTCCACGTAAGGCGAAATCAGCGCGATGGTATGGTCGTACAGCGTCCCGAACTCGCCGCTGTCAAAGAAGGATTCTATCAGATTCAGGTACGCGGCATGGTACATTTCAATATATGTTTCATCCGACTCTATCCAATCCCACATCGGGCGCGAGCCGCTGGAACCGCTCAACAGTGAATCGATCGGGGTATTAACGGACGAGGTCGCGGTGTCGACCACCGCCGTTGTTACCGTGCCCGCGTTCCCTTGCGCCGCCGGATCTCCCTGCGCGTTCCGGCTTAATATGCCGCCGCCCATCCCGCCCATCCCGCCGAACGCGAGATTGTAATCCCATGGAATCATGGAGAGCTGGCCGTCCTTTTCGTACAGATAGTAGTTGTGCACCATGTTGCCCGTGTAACTGTCGGAGTTGACGGTGAAGTTGTGCGCAGCGAAGTAATTGAGGACCTTGGTAATATCGACTGTCTTTTCCAGATCAATCCGCTCGTTGAGATTCTTCAGCGACGCTATCAACCGCGACTCGTCGGCCGAAGCGGCGTTGAATGCCGCGTTATCGAATATCGCCGAGTAACTGGCAGGATCGTCGTCCGTGTATACCAGCGACGTCGCGCTGCCGCCGCCTCGCCCGAATCCCCCAAACCCTCCAAGCCCTTCCCAGCCGCCACCGAACTGCGCGCGGTCTTGCTGTGGGTTTTCCTCGCCGCCGGGTTGCTGCGCCGCGCCCGGCATAGTTCCTTCGCCTTGCGGCATTGCGCCGCCCGGGAAACCCTCGGGCATACCTTCGGGGGGCGTCCTCTGCCCTGCTCCGCCGAAGTTCCCGAAATTCTCAAAATCCTCAAAGCTCCCGAAATTCTCAAAATCCATATCATCAGGAAACTCGAATGTTCCTGTAAACTCCGGACGCTGAACACGATCCTGACCGCCGCCGTCCTGCCCCTGCATTCCCTGATTCATGTCCATGGAATCCGGCTTGTATATCTGGCCGTAGTTCGCGCCGTATACACGATTGGCGAAGGATTCCTCAATCCCCTCGACCGCGAGATACAATCCCCAGTCTTCGCCGTTAACGGTTATATATATGAAGCTGCACAGCGGGGCATCCGCACCGGCGGCCGCCATCAACTTGTAGCTGACAAAGTCCTTCATATACGTATTGTCCTGCGCGACGTTGTTCAGCGCGAGTTTGTCCAGCCCTAAGTAGGTGCGCCCCGTTACGTAATGATCGAATTCTACCTTGAAGCTGCAGCGGTCGGAATCCGACATGGCGATCGTTGATAACGACGAGTTGCCCTTCGGGCGGATGCCAACATTGCTTACCTTGCGTCCGTCGATAACGACGGTCACAGGTATGTATTCTTCGGCGCGCACATTGGCCAGCATATTTGACCAGCTGCCGTCGTTCACGACGATATCAATCGTGTGCACCTTATCGTTAGAGAACAGCGACGCTGCGTAAGGCATATCCGCGCGCGCCACGGTTATTCCGAGCGATTCTCCTGCGTAGAACAGACATGTCGTCACGAGCATCAACGCTGTGATTACCAGACAAATCGCGGTCGTGTACTTGCTTTTGGACATATATCAAGCTCCTTTCACGCGTTCGTTTCGGCTCATTCTCATATCGTCCTATATCATCCCATATAGTCGCCGTTGTAGCTGACCAACACCGCGCTGCGTACGCCCTGCTGGCGGGACAGTTCGTTCACAAACGCCGTGCTCGGGGACTTCAGGCGTATCTCGTAGTGCAGCTCAATCTCATCGGCGGTTACGGTCTTGCTTTTTACAACGGCTTTATGAACTTGTGCGGTCAGGCTCTCGCGCACTGTGTCCTCCGACTGTTCGTCGGCGCAGCGAATGACGACGATATATGGATCGTCATGTGGCTTTTTGTTTACGAACAGCACCATGACCAACCCTATGATCACGCTGCCGAACACCGCCAGCGGTATCATCCCTGCCGCGAGAACGATGCCCACCGCGATCGACCAGAACAGGAACGCGATGTCAAGCGGCTCCTTTATCGCCGTTCGGAATCGGACAATCGACAGCGCGCCGACCATGCCAAGCGACAGCACTACATTGCTCGTTACCGCGAGAATGACCAGCGTGGATATCATCGTGAGCGCGATAAGCGTCACGCCGAAGCTGGCAGAGTACATCACGCCCTTGAACGTCTTCTTGTAGACCAGGAATATGAACGAGCCTAAGCAGAACGCCAGCGTCATCCCGAGAACCATGTCAAGAATCGTCACTGACATCACGTTTTCCAGAAAACTTGACTTGAAAATATCATTGAATGTCATCTTTAACCCTCACTTATGTTTTTTTAATCAACCTTTAACCGACCTTTAGTCAACCATAAATCCTGCTTTGCGCGTACTTTGAGGACGACGACGCTTGGCGATCGCCCAGTTGCAGCAGCTTGACGATATAATCCGGGATGAACTCGTCATACTTCACTTCAAGTAGCACTATTTCGTCGCCTACCTTGACTGTCGGCAGCGCATCGTCGAAGAAATCCTCCGCGAAGCCGAGTTTACGTCCGTCGGACGCGCCGCCCGCGCGAATATCCCTGTCCAGCGTGACGCGCACATTGCCCGCGTCGCATAGGAACGGTTCGCGGATGTAGTCCACGATAGCTTTAGGGCGCAGCAACTCCGTGTTCAGCTTGGAATACAGCTCAAGTATCAGCGCGTCGATTGAATCGCGCATCCAGCTGTAGTCGCCGTTCATCAGGCGCGCGGCCTGTTCGCGCGTTATCCTTGCCTGCTGCTTACCGCACAGGCCGTTCTCCTTCGTCTTCTTTTCCAGCACAATGAAGTTACTATCCGCGCCGCCTGGATACCGGCGCATCCGGAACTTCTCTCGGCGGTTCACTCCGTTGACCTTGTCGCGCAGCGCACGGTCATTCGGCGAATCGAAATACAGGCTGCGCACACGGTATATGCCATCCGCACCCGCGTGAGGGTCGCGCCGCATGATCTTTGAAAGCCTGCTCCTTATTATCAAATAATCCGCCCAATTCAGGCTGTGCTTGTATTCGTGGCGTTTATTGATGGTCAATCCCTCCTTTGAGAGCATTATAGGCGTGTGATATGGCGGCGTTATGAACATGCTGTAAATTCGGTTATAGTCTTGTCTGAAAAATTATCAAAAAGCGACATGGAATTAATTTAGTTATAACAAAACGGGGACGCGAGGGGAACGCCCCCTCTGTCGCTGCGGCGACGCGGCGCATCCGCGCCTTCGGGAAGGGGATTGCGATCCCCCTCCCGACCTCCCCCGGGGCTTGGAACGGGGG
>JAISBH010000141.1 GCA_031266295.1 Oscillospiraceae bacterium
GCACAACGTTTTTCGCGCAATTTCTTCCTCGTAGCTCCGTTCTCCCGTTCCCCCGTTCCAAGCCCCGGGGGAGGTCGGGAGGGGGATGTCAATCCCCTTCCCGAAGGCGCGGATGCGCCGCCGCGCCACGTGTCACCTTGCGTCGCGGCATGTGCAGCTTCGGTATCGTCAGCACAATCTCGGGCATCGTCAGGACGGGTTCAGGCGGCGGCGGGTTCGTCATGTATGTCAGCACCGTCATAATCATCAACAGTAGAATAGGCCCGATTATCATGCCCGTCAAACCTATCGCCCGGTAACTGGCGTACATGCTCATCATCGTCGCCAGCGGATGCAACCCTATGTTGCGCCCAATCAGCCTAGGCTCCAGCGTCTGCCGTACTATGCCGATTATCACATACAATAGCAGACACCCTACTCCCCTTCGAAAGTCCGACGCGAAAAATCCCGCTATCGACATAGGTATCAAGAACAACCCCGTGCCAATGATGGGCAGCGCGTCTAGCACCGCGATGATCGAGGCCAGTAGTATAATATAATCCATCCGTATCAATGAAAATCCAATCGACAACTCCGTAAACGTTACCAACAGCATGATAGACTGCGCGCGTAATTGGCCGACCAACCCTCTAAGAAGATTCGCCTTGATGGCTTCGCCGCCCTGCTTCGCGCCCGCTGGCATCAGCGATTGCAGGAAACGTATAATCCGCTCTTTATCCGCGCTTAAATAAAACGTTCCCATAAACGTCAGCGTGATAAACAACAACGCTTGTGGCACCGTGACCGTCGCGGTATTCCACAGTCCCCTCGCCAGCGTCGACGCCAACACGCTCGCCGCACTCGTGATTGAACTACCCAGCGCGACAATCTGCTGCCTGATCGCCGCGACAGTACTTTCATCAAGCAGGTCTATGGCTTCCAAATGAATTTCCAGCCAGTTCATGGTGCTGGTGACAGCGCCCGTAACATTACGCGGCAGGGTAAGCGCGATGCCGCGCAATTCACTGAATAAACGCGCCGACACCGCCAGCGCCGTGAACAGCAACATAGCCAGCAGCAGCACTGTGCAAATCCCCGACGCCAACGCACGGCGCGCACGCATCCGGCCGAACAGCCGTGAGAGCAGCTTGACCAGCGGCTCAATGACCGCCGCGAATATCAGCGCCACGATAAATGGCGCTATATATGGCAGCAGCAGGCTGATCGCCGCGACGAGGCCAAGTATCAACACCACTATCGCCGCCTTGCGCAGCAGATCGTTGGATCGTGTATTCAAGTCCTCCAGCTGCCGCCACATGCCCATACCTCCCCGCCCGAACATAATAATCGACTATTATTGTATTATATATATCGCTATGGAGAGTATGCCGCCACCGGCATACGTCTCAAACACGATCGGGAATCCGTAATCGTTGCGGAAGCGCAGATCCAGCGTCGCGTTGCCTACCGCCGCGTCCACGCCATGGGGCACGTATGCCGCGCCGCTTGGACCGTGGGCGCGTCTCAGCAACACCGTCATACCGCGCAGCGACAATAGCGCGTTATACAGCGTCGTGGATACCTGACACGTACCTCCCCCATAACCGGGCATAGTCGTGCCGTTGATCAGGATCGGCGCCTCCATGTATCCGCGCATACCGCTGTACGGACCCAGCCAGCCGTTGAACGATATCGTCTCGCCGGGCTGCATGACCTGACGCTGCATATAATCGCACGCTACTTTTATATTATTCATCCGACCGATGTTTAATTGATCCTCTTTCGTCGAATAAGCGGTGGTGAAGGCGGCAATCAGCTGGCCTGGTTTAGCCGCCGCGTCAGGCTGCACCGGCTCCAGATCCGTCAGATGGGACATGTAGACGTAGCCGTATTGGCGGAAGTACGCAATCTTCGCCCATCCGTTGCTTATGGAGAGGATCGCGACGCGCGCGCCTTCGGGCAGGTTCATCAAGGTGGATGATCCGGTCGACGGCCTGTCGTACAGCGGCGCATCGTACATCACGGTGGCGATATGCCGCGACTGCACCGCGCCGTATGGCAGCGCGGATGGGTCGAGCTGCTTGCCGACATTCACCAGATGGCGCAGCACAAACCCCTCCGTTACCTTATCGCCCTTCTTCTGGCGCACGAACAGCCATTCCGGCTCGACGTCTAGTATCTGCACAGTATCATTTATATCATAGTAACCGACGGGGTCGGCGTTACGATCGCGTTCGGTGCGGATGGCCATGTTGGTCACGGCCTCGCCGCTATACAAAGGCTCGAGGCCGGCGGCGCGCGCGTAGGGCGTACGTATAAATATAATCACCAGCACGGCGGCGATAATACCGCGCGCGCGATGGCGATTTCCCTCTCCCGCTAGAGGAATGAGGCTGCTTCCGATTTTCGCGATTCGGGCCATGGCGTTACCTTCCTTTGTGGGCTGGCGCAGTTCTGCGCGGAATCTACGGCGCATATGATTGTGCTAGATATAGTTGGACGAGTGGGGGTGGCGCATACGGACACGGGCTACAGACGCAGACTGCTGATGCTTCAGGGATCGCAAGGACAAACCGGGTTCACGAATATAGAGCAATCAGGCCCACGGGTAACGATTCAGATACAGGCGGTGGGACTGGATCGCGCCGCAAGCGACATACATGGATACCTGGTATCGCTCCATAAAAGACGTAAACTGGACTGCGG
>JAISBH010000317.1 GCA_031266295.1 Oscillospiraceae bacterium
GACAATGATACAAGCAACACGTTTTGTTGACGAGCTGAACCTGGAGGTGCTGGTGCCCTCCGTGCTCGAGGGTTGGGATATCAAGGCCACAGACCTGAATCGGCCAGGTATGCAGCTGGCGGGTTTTTATGAATATTTCCCGTATGAAGGGCCGCAGGTCATAGGCCGCGTAGAGATGACCTATCTGGAGAGCCTGCCGCCCGACGTGAGGCACGAGCGGCTGGAGCGGTTCTTCTCGTACGACATACCGTGCATCATACTGTGCCGCAGTCTGCGCTGCCCGTCGGACATGGAGACATTCGCGAGGGCGAAGGACGTGCCCGTGTACCAAAGCCCACTGTCGACCATGCGGTTCGTCAGCAGCGCTATACTGTACCTGAACGCGCAGCTCGCGCCAAGACAGACCCTCCACGGCGTGCTGGTGAACGTTTACGGCGTGGGCATCCTCCTCACCGGTGAATCCGGCGTGGGCAAGAGCGAATCCGCGCTGGAATTGGTCAAACGCGGGCATCAGCTGGTCGCCGACGACGTTGTGGATGTGCGCAAGGTGGCGGATCAGCGCCTGGTAGGTGAAGCGCCGGAGATGGTGCGCCACTTTATGGAGATTCGCGGCATCGGCATAATCGATATACGCGCGATGTACGGCATAGGCGCGGTCGTGCGCTCCAAGACGATCGATCTGGTGATCCACCTGGAGATGTGGGTGAGGGATCGCGAGTATGACCGCCTGGGATTGACGACGGAACACAGCACGATCATGGGCGTGCAGACCCCGCTGATGGTGATCCCGGTTCAGCCGGGGCGCAATCTGGCGATCGTAATCGAGGTCGCGGCGCGCAACTACACGCTTAAGCAAACCGGATACAACGCGGCGATGGAACTGGATAAGCGGTTGATATCAATGGTTAGTGAGTTTCAATCCACGCCTTGTGCGAACGAGGCGACAAGGAGGTTATAGTCATATGGTAAGAATCGGCATCGATCTGGGGGGCACGAACATAGCCGCCGGAATCGTTACGGACGATGGGAAGCTGCTGCACAAGGTCGAGACGCCCACCTTCGCCGAACGCCCGTGGCAGCCTGTCGTCGAGGACATGATAGCGCTGTCAAAGCGCGCGCTGACGGAGGCGGGCTGCACTGTCGATGATCTGCGGTCGATCGGCGTAGGCGTGCCGGGCACTGCGATCAACGGTGTCGTCGTGTTTTGCACAAACCTGGGCTGGCATGACGTGCCGCTGGAGCGGGAGTTCCGCGCGGTAATCAACAGACCACTATATATCGATAACGACGCAAACGTAGCGGGGCTGGCCGAGGCTGTGTCGGGCGTCAGCGCGGGCGTGCCCAACAGCGTGTTCCTGACGCTGGGCACGGGCCTGGGCGGCGGTATCATCATAAACAAGAAGATCTATACCGGGTCTCACGGCGTTGGCGGCGAGCTGGGTCATCTGACGTTTATCGCGGGAGGCGAGATGTGCACCTGCGGCAAGCGCGGATGCCTGGAGCGCTACGCTTCAGCGACGGGCATGATCCGCCTGGCCAGCGAGGTTATGCGCACCCATCCGCATAGCGGCCTTGCGCAGGCGGCGAACAACGATCCCGCAAACCTGACGGGCAAACTGATCGTCGATCAAGCGAAGGAGGGCGATCCCGCCGCGATGATGGTATTCGATCAATATATCCATTACCTGGCGCAAGGTATCAACACGATCATCAGCTTCATTGATCCGGATATGGTTGTGCTCGGCGGCGGCGTGTCGAAAGCGGGCGCGTTCCTGTTGGACGCGGTGAGGCTGGCGCTGCCGAATTACATATTCTTCAGGACGCTGCCGCACGCGTCGATAGAGCTGGCCGTACTGGGCAACGACGCCGGGATAATCGGCGCTGCGATGCTGGGCGCGGCGTAGCGGATCGTGTCGGAATCGCGATCCTCGCAATCCCAGTTCAAGGAAACGCTCGTCAATGGCTGCGCCGGGATGGGGATCACGCTCCCGCCCGGCGCGCTTGAACGATTCTCGCGGTATGATGCGATGCTGCGCGATGAGAATCAGCGGCAGAATCTGACGCGCGATCTGGACACGCCTGATTACATACAACGGTTGTATCTGGACTCGCTGATGCCGCTGACGCTGGGGCTGTCCGGTTGCGGCGCGGTGGACGTCGGCACCGGGGCGGGGTTCCCCGGTGTGCCGCTGGCGATAGCCAGGCCGGATATAACGTTCACGCTGCTGGATTCGTTGGAGAAGCGGTGCGCGTTTCTGCGACGGGTAGTACGCGAGCTGGACTTAAGCGCGGATGTAACGCACTCGCGGACGGAGGATTTCGGCAGGGTGAGACAGAATCGCGGCGCGTACGATATCGCGTTCAGCCGTGCAGTCGCGCCGCTTGCGGTGCTGATGGAGATGACGATACCGCTGCTCAAGCTTGGGGGATTGATGATCGCGCACAAAGGCCCGGCGGTTGTGGACGAGTACCCGGCGGCACGGAAGGCCGCCGCTACTCTAGGAGCGCGGCTGCGCAATCCGATACTGGCGGGCGTGCCGGGAACCGAGTCGCGGCACGTGCTGGTCGTCGCCGATGTGATTCAGCGGTGTCCAAGCATATATCCGCGCAAGGCGGGCGTCCCAGGGAGGAACCCTCTCGGGTCCCTCTCTACGCATCAACGCTAGGCGGGTTCCCTCCCCTCTGCCGCTGTGAGCGCGGATGCCTCACAACCGATCCGTCCTCAACGCCGATACGTTCCGGCGCTGGTGGTGAAGGCGGCGGCGCGTAAGGCGACACTTGCGGCGTGGCCGTCGCGCTCATCGTAATTGGGCCGCCCTTTGCGGGTGAGGCGGTTGGTGGTACGGGCGGCAATGCTGGTATTGGCGGCAGGCTGGAACTGGCCTGGTTGGATTGAACCGCTTGCGTCGATGGAGTTTGAGCGGCTCGCTGCGTCGGCTGTCCGTTCCGGACAGGCTGGGACGGCGGAGCCGCCGATACGGCTGCGGCGGTTACGGAAGGATTGGGACGCTGCGCGTATGAGGCGTTGGGGTTCGCTGCGGTTCGCGCCGTAGCTGTTCCCGCAGCGGCTGTCCCGGCGGCGGTTGGTTTAGATGCGGCTGTCCCGGCGGCGGCGCGAGCGCCGTTGACAGCGTTGCCTGTGTTATTGAACGTAGTTACTTGCGCGGCGCGGCGTGAGGCAGCCTCGGTCTGGGCTTGATGCTTGCGGGCGCGGTTATACATTGTAAACCCATACAGGCCGCCGCCTCCCAGTATCAGCGCGATGACCAGCGCCAGTATCAGCTTACCGCCAGGCCCACCCGATCCCGTCGAACCGCCGCCTACGACAGGCATCGACGGCGTCGCGGATGGCGAGGGCGACGGATTAAGTGTGACCAAGAGCGAGGATGACGGCGACGGCGATCCCGACGCAGACGGCGACGGCGAGGGCACAGGTGTTACCCACGGCAGCACGGACGGCGACGCGGACGCGTCAGATGGGGTCTTGGTCGTCCATGGGGTGGCGGTGGGCAGTCCTGTCGGCGCGGGGGTGACGAACTGCGGTATGTTCGTGATGGACGGCGTAGTCCATACGATAGGCGCGTTGGTTACAGACGGCTTGTTGGTCGGCGTTATGATCTTGCTGCCGTCGTTGTAACTGGGGTTTGTGACTACGCTTAGGTATTCGCCCACGGTCAGCAGACGCACGACGTCCTCGCGCAGGTATCCGGTCACGCCGCCCACCTCTGCCTGATACCAGGTGTAGCCGCCGGAGACCGTGCTGTCTATCAGCCGGATGATCGTGTTCTTGGTCAGCGTCAGGCGCACCGATCCGCCCGGCGTTGCGCGGAAGTTAACGCCCGACGTGGACGTAACGCCATAACCGCTGAACGCGTCTCCGAAGCTTGTCGGCGCGGGCGAAGGCGTGACCACACTCTTCCCGGCGAAATAGGAGTAGACCTCGTCCGGAGCCATCCAGCGCAGATAATCGGACGGAATGTATCCGAATTGATCGTTATAATTAACGAACTGCCATTGAGAGCCGTCTTCCGGATATACCTGTTCCTGCACGAACACAACCTCGTAGTATGGCAGCCATTCAGTGGCGTACGCGCCTAGGCTGGGCCAGTTGAGCAGAGGCGCGCCGCTGGCGGTGATCACGCGTGCGTAGCCGGACAGCTGCGGCGGGGTGGGCGTTTGCGCGGCGTACGGCGTTGGCGTCGGCGCGACATACTGAGTCGGCGTTGGCGCGATATATGGCGTTGGCGTGGGAGTCGGCGCGGGCGTTGGCGTCGCGTTGATCACGTTGCGGATATAGGAATCCTCCTCCTCAAGCGACATAATCCGTAGATCGTACGGCATCACATATCCGACGCGTCTGTCGCTGAGCAGCTGTACCTGCCGCCACTCGACGTTGTTCACGACGTTCGTCCCCTGCACGAACACAACGTCCCATGCGTTCAGCGCCGCAATGGGCTGTGCGCCGGATGACATGCCCTGCAGCACGTTCACGCCGTTTCGCAGCACGTAAGCATAACCCGCCTGACGCTCGACTGTTTGCGGCGGAGTTGAGACCTGGGTCGGAGTCGGGGTTGGGGCCGGGATTGGAGTTGGGGCCAAGGTCGGCGTTGGGGCCGGGGTTGGCGTTGCGGCGATAATCTCGGGGGTGGGGGTAGAGGTTGGCGCGGGCGAAGGAGTGGGGTGGGTATAGTCATACTCCTCGCGCGGCGTGAGGTAGTACAGCGACGACATCGGCACAAAGCCTATCTGGCCGCCCGCGTTGATCGCTATCCACCAGTCTCCTTGCGAATCCAGCTGGTGGCCGATCGTTTCGTATATAGCGCCGTCCGGGTACAGCTCGCCGACATAGACGCCGGATTGCGGCCCGGTGTAAAACGGCGCGCTCAACGCGTCGATCCTCACGTGGGAGGTAAGCCCTTCCGGGAACGTCGGTTCCGGCGTGGGCGTAGGATCGGGGGTTGGAGTGGGCGGCGGCGTTGGTGAGGGCGCGGGCGTGCTGTTGATTTGGTCGTAGTAGTCGTTAGCTTCATCCTGGCCCAAGTATTGCAGCGAGTATACGGGTATATAACCCAGCGCCGCAGGGTTCGCCGGATCGGTCTGGATCAGCGCCCACCACTGATTATCGGCGCCAATATCGTGGTCGATCACATCGTAAACGGCATTCCCACCGGGAATCTGGGATATAACCTGACCGCTGGGATAGTTATAGATCGCCGCGTATTCGCCGGGGATGCGGGCGTACTGACTTATGGCCCAGTCTTCCGGGAATGGCGGTTGAGTCGGCAGTTCGATCGGCAGTTCGATCGGCGGCTGAGTCGGCGGTTCGATCGGAAGTTCGACCGGCGGCTGAGTCGGCAGTTCGATCGGCAGTTCAGCCGATGGTTGGTCATTGCCGTTAGCGTTCGTGTCGTCTTCAGCGTCGTTCGATAGCGACAGCGGCTGTTCGACGGACGCGGTCAGCTGATACGTCAGACCGTCGATCATAATCGGCATTGGATAATCGTAACTGTGAGTTAAGTCCAATATGCTATTCAGCGTGCTGACCGCATACACCTCTCCGTCCCACGCGATGAAGTATTCGCCTGGATCGTCGTCCATATAAACCTGGACGACGACGGCGTTCAGCGGCATATCAGGCGCGGTCGGCGCCCACAATATAGGGTTATCCGGATCGAACGCGGCGTATGCCTCCGCAACGAGCGCGATCGTGCCGTCCGGCTGCAGCGCGTTGATCTGCAGCGTGATATGAGACACAGCGGCGTGCGCCGGGACCGCGAGCAACGGGCACAGCGTCAGCGCGAGCAAGATGGCGAGCAGCCTCCGAGTCCTCGGGATATTTATCAAATCATGGCTACGCATGGCAATACCTCCTCAATGAAATTTGGAACGCTGTCACCGCGTCCCGATCCGTCGTGGACCTCAGCCCACGCCCTTGACATTTTCTCCGAATTCATGTACTTATAAAACGATTGCGAGCGCACGGCGCATCCTCTGCGCGCGCGATTTTAACAATCCGTTCATTATTTGATCGATAAAACCATCCGACATCATAAGGGGGGCGCGGTTATGCCGAACAACAGGCGCGTGTCGCGATCATTCATCGTCGGTATTGCTTGGCTGGTTATACTGTTCGCGCTCGGCGCGGCGCTTACTGTCGGCGGCGCGCGGCAGTGGGCGGACAGGCCGATGATGCATTTCGGGATAGGCAACCAGTCATGAGCTGCTGCCTGATCGGATAGAATCCGACATGACGTTCATAATTGGCAATGCTGGAGGCGATCGCGGATGATGATGCGAGACGGCCTGTTCTCAAGACTATCGACGCTCGAAACGCCGCGGTTGATCCTCCGGCGACTGACGATGGATGACGCTGGGGATATATTCAGCTATAGCTCCGACCCGGAGGTAGCGCGGTATGTGCTGTGGGACGCGCACCGCACCATACACGATTCGCGCCAGTTCATCCGATTCATACAGCACCAGTACCGCGCCGACGAACCGTCCACATGGGCGGTCGTGCTCAAGCAGACGGGTCGCGTGATCGGCACGATAGGGTATATGTGGTGGAACATCGAGAACCGTTCCGCCGAGGTCGGTTATTCG
>JAISBH010000045.1 GCA_031266295.1 Oscillospiraceae bacterium
AACTTACCAGCATAACAATCACTAAAGAAAGAACAACACGTTTCAACATAAATACACCCATTCCCTTTCAGTGTCTTATCCGCGTCTCATCCGCCCCTAACACGGTCTTCACAACTCTGCCATCCCTCATCCCTGATTTAATTCAGCGTATTCCAGCACGTTCCGGCACGCGTACAGCTCGCCGAGGCCTATCGGTATCTCCAGGGCGAGTATTGAGAACAGCATCGTCCCGGCTTCGTTGATCATCACAACGCCGCTGACCATCAGCACGACGCCCAGAACGATGCCCGGAGCGATCAGCACGAATATCATCAGGAAGTACAGCGTCATCTGCAGCCATTTCACAACCAGATGGCTCCACAGCCGATCGACCATAAGGTTCGTCGCTATCAGCAGCAGCGAGAACGTCATGCGCAGCGCGATCAGCACGATTATCATCCATTGCGGCAGGCGCAGTATCAAGCCGCATGTTATCCATGTAATGACGGACTCGATTATCTCGCGGCGGAATACTTGCATCAGGCAGTACAACAGTTTGCGGAACGGCGGTTCCGGCACGAGATATATGTGGTGCATCAGCAATTCACGGCCCCAGCGGTCGAACGCGCTGAATATTAGCTGCAGGTACAGCCCAATCCCCAGCACGGCAACGAAGCCAGTCTCATCCTCTATGTTGCGCATGAACAGCGCCATGACGATCATTACCGCCAGCATGATCCACGACGTTGGGCTTAACAGCAGCACTCGGTTGCGGTTCTCTTCCAGCCGCTGTTTGAACGCGAACGCCCGCGCGCCTTCGCCGCCCAACTGACCGTCGCGCTCGCGCAGCTTGACGTTCTTCCTGTCGGCGTTGGTCATTCGACCTTCGCGCCCGGCCTGTTTCTGGGTTTGGGCCAGCTCGGTGGCCTGTAGTACGTCCTCGTAATAGTCCGGCTGCGTATGGTTGAGCAGCGTTATCAGCGCGGCGACGCCCAGCACGGCGGCGAGTATCCCCAGGAACCCGGACGTGCCGCCGACCAGAAACCCATTGATCCCCCACGCCAGCCATCCCGCGAACGGGAACAGCGTCAGCGTCGGCGACTGACTGGCCGATACCAGCGAAGGCGCTATAGGCTGATTCGTTATCAGCGCGCCGGCGATGCGTACCAGCGACGGCAGGAACATCGCTATCGACGCGGCGACGAATACCCGCTTGGCGTTGCGTCTATGCGATTCACTGACGCTGGACGCCGCGTATATGGTCATTGCCGCGACGCTCGCGGTAAACACCGTAAGACCATACCCTAGCAGCATCAGGAGCAGCTCCGCGACTGTGACCGCGTACTGCCCGTGCAGCGTCGAGTATTGGTAAAGAATGAACACCCCGATTATCAGCGACGTGCCCAGCTGCTGAACCAAGCCGTACATCAGCGTCTGAATCGGCCGCACCGGAGCCGGGAACACCAGGTTCACATCCGCCATTGAAAAGAACGTAGCGCCCTTACTCAGCCCAGTGTACGCCACCATTATAAACATCGCTATGTAAAACACCTTGATTATGGCGAACAACTCTGCGCGGTCGCGAACGGCGGTTTCCATACGAACCATTGTGCCGGACCATACCACGACTGCGAACAGGCCTATCGCGACTGCCGTTATGATCAGCTTGCCGGGAGTTCTGAAGAATGAGCGCAGTTGATTCTTCATTTTTAAAAGGAGTAGCTTTAATAGGACGGTTGAAAAGATACTTGTAAAAACGCTTTTAAAAACATTCAAAAAGGCGTCCATCTCACGCGCCCTCCGTAATCGCGAAGAACTTCTCCGCCAGGCTGGCTTGATCAGCCGCGTCCACGCTTGCCGCGACCTTTCCGCGCATCAAAATATGCGCTGTGTCCCATAGGTTTTCGACGCTCTCGATCATATGGGTTGAGATGAGCAGCGCACAGCCCTCCGCGCGCAGTTCGCCGAACCAGGCCTTCAGTTCCTTGATCGCATGTGGATCAAGCCCCACCAGCGGTTCGTCGAATATGATCAGTTTGGGATCGTGGGTCAGCGCGCAGAGGATGGAGACCTTCTGCTGCATACCCTTGGACAGTTCCTTACCTACCTTATCCTTATGCTCCCATAACTCAAACCGCTCCAGCCGCGCTTGATCCTGTTCGGGATTCAATGGGATGCGGTACGCGCGGCGCATGAACTCCAGATGCTCGCGCACGGTGAGCAGGTCGTATACGGCGGGTATCTCGGGCACATAACCCAGCAGGCGTTTGGCTTCCAGCGTTTTGTTACCGTATCCGCCGATTATCACTTCACCCTCAAAGCGCAGCAGACCGGCGATACACTTGATCAGCGTGGATTTACCCGCGCCGTTTGGCCCGAGCATAACGGTTATCTTTCCGGATTCAGCGGTGAGGCTGACCGCGTCATTGGCGAGGGTTTTCGCGTAGCGCTTGGTAACGTTGCTGACCTGAAGCATTAGGGCATGTACCTCCTGTAGTCGGATGAAGAATATCTGTCTACAAAAAGATCCTATCACAATAATTTAGAAATATCAAACATGGGCGGGGACACGGTCATTTCACAGGATATTACGAACCGGAGACAAGGATAGCGCAGAGGGTGTCGTTGTTGATGAGTGCTCGGAGCATGTGTTTTTTAACGGAGGGTTTGGTTTTCTGTGGCATTGA
>JAISBH010000073.1 GCA_031266295.1 Oscillospiraceae bacterium
GCCTGCGGCGTCGGCGGGATACTCGGGCGGGCCGAGCACGTCCGGCTCCAGCGCAGCTTCGTCTGCCTCCCGGCACAGCGAGATCATTGTGTATGTACGACGCAAGGACGACGCGCAGCAGATCATCGGCTACGTGCTTGAAGAGCGCAGCGTCATCCTCAACTGCGAATCGATAGACGACGCGCAGTGCCAGCGCGTAATAGATATGCTCGGAGGCGCAGCGTACGCCATAGGCGGACACGTGCAGCGAGTTTCACATCGAAACTATCTGTTCGCGCCGGCGAACGTGGAGGTCTCCAGTTCAGACAGTCAGACGGCCTCACGGTATCAGGCCGCAGCCGCGCAGTCGTAATCGGGCGCGTCTGTGTTGTGGCTGCGTGCGATAGTCAGGGGCATGGCACTGTTTGTGCAGCTACTGGCGTTCGCTATGGTTGTCGATTTCGCAGTGATGTGGCTGCTGCCGCCCAAGCATCCGATCGCGAAGTATGTCTCTCGCGTGCTGGATCCCCTCCTTGATCCACTGCGGCGGTTCCTGAACAAGCGGCTGAACGGCGCCGTGAAGGGCGTGTTGACACGGCTGCCGATTGATGTGTCTCCGCTGATCGCGCTGCTGCTGCTCCAGGCTGTCCGCGCGTGTCTGCTATGGCTGGCATCGTGAACTTGAGCGAGCCGGGCCAAGGCGTTACGATTACGGATGGATAACGGTCATCGCGAGGCTGCCGATTCAGTTGAGCGCCGATTAGTCGAGCTGGCCAAACGCGCGGGCAATCGTGGTGAGGCGGTGTTCACGCGTTTCCTTGATCCCGCGCAGCAGTCCAAAGCGACGAGGATTGCGCGGGAGGTGGGTGTTGTTGTCGAGTTTTGGGGCGGATATGACAATGCGGAGCGGCGGGTCGGGGTGTTGTTCCCGCGTGGTTACATGGATGAAGGCGCGTCCGCGACCCTGGATTGGCCGATAGCGTGTGTACGAGCGGCATGGGCGGTGGCGTACGGCAGTCCAGCGCACAGGGATCTGCTGGGCGCGTCGCTGGCGATTGTGCAGGATCGAGCGAGATTCGGCGATGTAGTGATGGGCGGCGGATACGCGTTGTTATTCTGTTTACCCGAACTAGTGGATTATGTCGTCATGACGCTGGCGTCGGCGGGACGTGTAACACTCAAATGCTCTATTGAACCCGACCCATCGTCGGCGATGCCTAATCAAGCGGAACCCCGCCGCGAACTGCGCGATACCATACCGTCGTTCAGGCTGGACGCGTGCGTGGCGTCAGCGTTCAAGATGTCACGTACGCAGGCGCAGAACATAATCCGCGAGGGCAAGGTGCGTCTCAATCACCTGCCGGAGTTGAAACCCGACGCGCAAGTGGACGAGGGCGGGGTGGTGTCCGTTCGTGGTTTGGGTCGAGCGGTATTGAAAGAAAAGCTGGGCGTGAATCGAAAGGGGCGATTCTGCGTATTATGGTTATGTACGACGCGATAATGCGCGATAAAGTACGATAATAGTAACAGCAAAATAGGAGGCGGCGTCTGTGGCGGTAACGATCCAGATGATTGAGCAGAAAGAATTCCAGGTCGTTCCAAACAACGGTTATGATCCGGACGAGGTCGATAGGTTCCTTGATGAGATAGTGGACGAGCTGGAGCAGCTGCAAAAGGAGATCCGCACACTGCGGTCAGAACCTGCGCGGCGGCCATCCGGAGCTGCGTCAAGCGGAGCCGCACCATCCGAGGATACGGTGCGCATCATGCTGCTCAATGCTCAGCGCGTATGCGACGATACGATCAACGACGCGAAGAAACGCGCCGAGGACACGCTGCAAGAGGCGCGTGACGAGGCCGACGAGATCATGCGCAGCGCGCGTACCGAAGAGAGTGCATTGAACGCGGAGAACGACGCTCTTCGCGCCCAGGTGGCGGACTATAGGGCCAGCTTTCGCAGGCTTATCGAGGATCAGACGCGCTGGTTGAAGGAAGAGGTATAACTAACTCGCGCGCATGGCTGCAAGGTTTGCAGAGTTCCCTGTATAAACCTTCCTTGAATGGGTATGCTACATGAAAACCCATTCTAAGGAGGGTTGTTATGTTTTCATCATATCGCGGCAAGAGCGGTTGGGCGTTAATGGCGCTGACACTGGCGCTTATACTGGCGCTGACCGCGTGCACAACGGCTGAGCAGCCGCCCGTCACAGGCGTCGAGGATAGCGGCGCAGGCGAAAAACCACCGATGCCCACAAGGATCACTGAATTCGACGACGAAGAGCCGGTGATCAGTGTCTACGTGAAGGAATCGGAATCGGTCGAGAAAACGCCGATTGAGGACTACATCGCCGGTGTGTTAGCGGGAGAGATGAGGAACGACTGGCCCATGGAGGCGCTCAAGGCGCAGGCTATACTTGCCAGGACGTTCGCGCTGCGATTTATGACCGAAAAGGAATCCAAGTACGAGGGCGCGGACGTATCGACCGACATAGAGGAAGCGCAGGCCTACGACAAGAGCGGTGTCAACGAGCGCATTCAGCAGGCGATCGACGAGACGCGGGGAATGGTTCTGGTTTCCGGCGGCGAGTTCCCATACGCGTGGTTCCACGCGCATTCGGGCGGCAAGACCGCAC
>JAISBH010000144.1 GCA_031266295.1 Oscillospiraceae bacterium
GATCCTGGGTGAGTTCATCGATGTAGGCGTCGCCTTGGAGGATAAGCTTTTCGGCGAGGTCGTAACATTGTTCATAATAATCGGAGGCGAAGAATAGACCGCCGTCCCAGTCGAAGCCATACCAGCGGATATCGTCCATGATGCCGTCGACGAATTCCTGTTCCTCCTTGGCGGGGTTGGTGTCGTCGAAGCGCAGGTTGAACTTGCCGCCATAACGGCGCGCGGTCATAGCGTCGATGTAGATAGCCTTACAGTGGCCGATATGGAGGTGGCCGTTGGGTTCGGGAGGATAGCGGGTATGGACGTGGTCGTAGCGTCCGGACGCCAGATCCTCGTCGATGAAGTCCCAAATGAAATTACCGCGGTCCACGCGGGCGGTCTCGGTGACATTATCCATACAGCCACTCCTTAAGGTATAGAATCAAGGTAGGACATAGCTCACCACAGGCTCAACCGAGGACTGAGCCTGTGGTCTTTCTTAGGAGGCTGATTTTATAAACTGCACCGCTTTGGCTATGTCGAACTCAGGGTTTGCGCCGACTTCGCGCTCGATCGTGTAGTAGCCTTTGTACCCGATCGCGTCAAGTGATTTGAACCAAGCCGGAAGATCCACTTCACCCTCGCCCAGCGGCGTTTCAATGAAGCATTCCTCCATACGGATGTCCTCAATCCCGCCGTCGGCGAAATATCCATACACCCGTTCCGGCCCAATAAACTTTAACATTCTGCCATCCTTGGCGTGCGTATGGAATATCCTATCGGCCAATATCGGCACACCCGCCACTGGATCTACTCCGCAAACCATCCGCAGATTTGCCGGATCATAATTAACCCCTACCCAGAAACTCGGTATCCCATCCAGGAAACGCCTCAACGTCTCCGGCGGCTCTGGGCCCGTTTCGATCGCTACGCGAACGCCCTCTTGTTCCGCATACTCGCCTAGCGTGCACATTGCATCCTGCATTATCGCAAACCTTGTATGCTTGTCGTCCTGCGGCACTACGCCTATGTGCGAGGTCAGTACATCCCCGCCTAACTCGCGCGTTAACTCAAGCATCTTGCGAGTCTCAGGCACCTTCCACGCGTTGTCGTCCGGCACCTGAAGCCCATGTCCGCCCAGATCTCCGCACATTGCCGACAGCGCAATCCCATTATCGGCTAACACTTGCTTGATTTCCTTGCGATACTCGTTCGTCCAGCGTTCCGTCACCTTACCGCGCGCGCCTACGTTCAATTGCACCGCGTCGGCGCCCAGCCGCGCCGCCTTCACAATCCCCTCGCGGATATCCACTCGGAAACAATCCGCCATGATCCCAATCTTACGCTTTCCCATCAGCTTCACCTCACAAACGCATAGTCCTCGTATAAGTGATTATAACGGTTATCACAACAATTATAGGTCGGACGGCGTTTCATCCGTTGGTTTGACAAACGTCACATCGATCTCTATCAGCGCGCCCAGCGGCAGCGCCGCTACAGCGACGCATGTTCTCGCCGGGTACTCCAGTCCGAACGCTTGCCTGTACAGCGCATTCACCGCACCAAAATCCGCCATGTCGGCCAGATACACTATTGTCTTCGCCACATCAGCCATCGTCAAACCCAACTCAGTCGCGACCAGCTGCAGGTTGGCCAGTGCTTGCGCCGCTTGAGACTCTACACCGCCTTCGACCAACTTGCCTGTAGAGGAATCCAGTCCAAGCATCCCGGAACAATATACCGTGTCTCCCGCGATCACCGCCGTGCAGTACGGCCCTACAGCCTTCGGTCCCTCTTCAGTGAAAAATCGCTTCAATGCCATCCTTATGTAACTCCCTTCTAATCGCTCGTTAATCTCGCTTTAACGGATACCATCCATAGACGGCAGGATTCGTTTACTGACCCCTCGGCGTAACGCCTACATATACCACAGGCGTTTGCGCCTTGTATACGTCCTGTTTGATGAAGTCGCGGGCGATCTCCTGACCGTTGTACAGTGTGATGCGGAACGTATTCGCCACGCATCCTTCCGCACCCTTGCTGGTCTGCTTGGTCTGGTTTGTGTATGTCACGTATTCGCCCTTACGGTCGGGCACCATCTTCGGCTCGGGAATCGGGATCTTTTCCACAACCTCCGACACGAGCGCATACGTGTAGCCGTTTGGATTCGGATGTCCGAATATCTCGAACACACAGTTGTTTACGCCGCTTATCTTCTCCACATGCGCGGATATTGTAATGGATTGATCCGTATTGTTCCTGAACACGAAGTCCGTGCCGCGGTCGGCGACCGTCGCGTCCTTGCCCGGATCGAGATAGCTGACGGGCAGCGCGTGCGCCGTGCGGTCAACTACCTCCAACCCGGCCTCGATCACCGCGTTGTATAACGTTGACGATACCTGGCATATCCCGCCGCCCACGCCCATTACGTATTCGCCGTATACGATCTCCAGCGCTTCCTGGAATCCATTCTCAATCGTGCGCTTGCCCGTGGTTTCGTTGAACGATACCTCCTGGCCGGGCAGAACGACCAACCCGTTGAACCGCTCGCAGCCCAGCGCCACGTTGGCTGTGCGCTCCGCTGTGCTGGTAGTCGCTATCCTGGTTGCGGCGCGTGATAGGCGCGCGTTGTCGTTGACAAGATCGGCTTTGCTGATCTTGGGCGCGACAGAGTCCGTCGTCAGCGCGAACGGCGTTGAATCCAGTTTGCTTATGCGCGAGAGCAGTTCATCCCGGATGGCGTCCGTGTTTAGGCTGGCGCCCGCCGCTTCGTCGGTATAGCGGTACGGCGGCGTGCGGTTCGGGTCATGCTCGCGCGTCGCGTCGATCGGCTCGACGTCAATCTGCGCCTTGATCCGCGC
>JAISBH010000015.1 GCA_031266295.1 Oscillospiraceae bacterium
CCATGCCCGCGCCTATGGGTATGCGCTTGGTCAGCGTGATCCTGCAGCCCGCCGTGACGTTCAACCGCTTGGCGAGCAGCTGCATCGCACGCAGCACCAGGTTGCCATCGTCGCCAGTCACTCGCACCGGGCCTTCGATCAGCATTGATTGTGCTTCGTCGCGCTCGAACGCCAGCGTGTCATACAGCTCCACCGACTGCATCAGCGAATCCAGCAGATGATAACCATCCTCGCGTATCCCTGTGATGTCCAGCGTCCAGTTGATCTTACCGCGTGCCTTGACGCGCATTCGACGGCCTCCCATCAAGCGCGGGTATCCGTATAGCGTGTCGTCCTATCGGCATTGTCATTCCCCTAGCAGCGTTAATGTCCGCGCGTCCGCGTCGAGCCTCGCCTTGACGCCGATCGGCAGTATCGCGTGCTTAGTACCATGCCCGAAATCGTCCGTGTATACTACCGGGATATTGTTCCGCGCGCCGAATCGCTCCAGACAGCGGTACAGATCGTCCGGCACGTCGTCGTCATAGTGCCCGAATACTAGTCCGGCGACATTCTTCATGAACGGCGACTGCTCGATGAACGCGATATATGTCGCGACCGCGCCAACCCTGCTGAACCTCTTGTGATCCTCCAGGAAAAGCAGGTATTGCTTATCGGGATCATACCTAAAGTATCGGTTGTTCAGCATCAGCGCGAACAGCAGCGTGTATCCGCCGATCAGCGTCCCTTCGCACGCGCCGCCTCTCAGCGATTTCCAGTAGCTGTCGCTGATGAACAGGCCTTCCGTACGTCCCTCTACAAAGCTGCTTTCAAACTGTATCCAGTCGTAGTAGCGCAGGTCATTGAAAACGCCTGGCGTCGTTCCGTAGTGAGTGACCAACCCCGTCTGCGCGTGAACGGCGTTCAGGATGCATGTGCCGTCGCTGTAGCTGGTGAACAATTTCGGGTGACGGCGGATGCTCTCATAGTCGATATGGGGCAGCACCTCGACCGCGCCCTCTCCTCCGCCGAACAGGATCATCTTCACCTCGTCGTCGGCGACCAGCGCGTTAATATCAGCCGCGCGATCCTCGGCGCTGGCGCAGTAACCCCAGTCGTCCTTTTGGACGTTCTCGCCCAGCTTTACCCTGAATCCGCGCCGGTTAAGCGTCTCTATATCGCGCACATAGCTGGGCCAGTCGATGACCTGGCTCGGCGCGCATATGCCTATCATGTCGCCTGGCTTAATTGTATTCATCATGGTTTCACCGACCTCGTTATCCAATAGGCTGGAATGCCGTCCTCGATCGACGCTGGATCGCTGTTGGTATCCTCGTAAACGTCCGTCAGCCTGAATCCCGCTTTCAGCTGTCCGCCGATCTGTTCCTCAAGCGTATGGCTGAACTGTATGCCATCACTCTTACTATACTTCGTCTGGTCGGGGTTCTTCAGGGGGTTGAACGGGAAGCGGTTCGCCACGACCAGCGGGCGTTCGGCATAGTCGTCAAACATGAAGTTGAACCCGTTGTCCATGCCCGCGAGCAGCAATCCGCCATGTTTCAGTATCCGGAAGCATTCGCGCCACACATGGTAAACGTCCTCAATATAGCAGTTGGACACAGGGTTAAAAATGACGTCGAACGCGCCGTCCTCAAGCGGAAGCTGTTCGCTCATATCCGCGCGGACGATGCAGATATTGTAACCCTCGCGCGCCGCGACGTATCGTTCCTGATCAAGCTGGCGTTCGGAGTAATCCAGCACAGTGCAGTCCGCGCCCAGCGCGGCGAATATCGGCATCTGCTGTCCTCCTCCGCACGCCAGACCGAGCAGCTTCGCGCCGCCGAGTCTGCCATTCGCCAGGCATGGCTCGAACCACCCGTGCGGCACGTTCTTGCGCGGCGACAGCAAAACATCCCACTCGCCCCTCTTGGCGGATTGATATGCCTCGTGTGTTATCGGCACGCTCCATTCCCAGCCGCCGTCGACCCAGCGATTGATGGTATCGGCGTTGATATCGGTGTATTTCATAATGAACTTACCTCCCGCCGCGCGAGGGCGGCGTTTCACACCCTTGTAATGGCGCGGATATGCATGGATGCGGCGTTACCGCTTCCGGATCGTCATCGAAGGCGCCCAGCGTCAGCGACATCCATAGTACATCCCGCCACCGACCTAGTTTATATCCCATATTCTCAAACACGGCAAGCCGCTTGAACCCCAGCCGTTCATGGAACGCCTCGCTGGGCGGATTGGGCGAGGTGATAACGGCGTAAAGTGTTTTAACGCCCATGATCCTCAGCGCGCTGATGACGCGCGTCACCAGCGCCCGTCCAATACCGCGCCCTTGCGCGTCGTCACGGACGTATATCGACAGCTCCGCCGACCATTGGTAAGCCTCGCGGCTGCGCACCCGGCCCGCGTACGCGTAGCCTAGTATGCCGCTGCCATCTTCGGCGACGAAGTAGGGATATTCTAAAGCCGTTGTAAGAATACGCCCCGCCATATCTTCGACGGTCGGCAGCGCGGTTTCGAAGGTAATCGCGCCGCCCAGCACGTGCGGGGCATATATCGCCAGTATCGCGGCGGAATCTGACGTACGCGCGTCGCGAATGGCGAACCCGTACGATTCTTGTCTATTCATACCGTCATTTTATCAGACAGGGCACCGCTTGGCAACACCCGCACACTGGACGCAAAGCGACATACACTTAGACCAGGTCCTTATGTCGCCGTTATCGAACGCGCGACGCCGCCGCGGTCTGCGGTTGAGTCTTCGAAGGGCTGAAGGAGGCAATGATATGCCGCTACACGACGGTTGTCACTCTGACGGAACGGTACTGGGTTCGTTCATGCCATGGTATCCGCATGACGGCAACCTGTACAGTTATCAGGTAGCGCTGAATAACTGGACTATGCAGGCATTGGCGATCATCGCGGCCGCCGGTCACGGCTGTCACAACCCACTGCATTGCGGCAAAGCCTGTGGATGCAGCCCCGAAGGATGTGGTCACGGTTATCCGCCGTACCCGGGCTTCGGCTATTATCCCGGTCTGCCCTCATGGGGCGCGGGGTATGGCTGGAACGCTCCGTCAAGCGGCGGCCCTATCGGGTATCAACCTTCTTCGTGCGACTGCGCCAATGGGTGCGCCGCCGCCGGCCAATGCCCATCAAGGCCAGTGGAGCCGTGGTTCCCGCCGTCGTCCTGCGCGTGCTGATACGGCCTACTGCGGGTATACTGCGTTACAGAAAATGAAAACCCTCCTATTTGGCGCCCCTGCGTTGTAGCTTGCGCAGGGGCGACTTTTATACAATTATATCTAGCAGTATTCAGCTATGCCCAGCAATATACACTCCCGCGCATTTCTATACATTTTCATATATTTGATATATTATGCATTTTATTTATGAATATTCAACTTGACAAAACGCCACCGCTTATGTATAATTTCTTTATTTGATGTGCATTCTCGCAAAAACAACGGCGAGAATCTTGGGATGGCTTGGCATACCCTCTCCTTGCGAGATCGTACTTGCACAGCGCCGCATTTTGTTGTACATTATAATGCCGATAGGAAAGAGAGGCAATGCCGATGAAGATCTCCACCAAGGGCCGGTACGCGCTGCGTACGATGGTTGATCTCGCCCGCCACACGCAGACCGCCGAATGGATCCCTCTTAGAGATATATCTCAGCGACAGGATATTTCTATGAAGTACCTCGAGCAGATCGTGCAGCATCTGGGTAGCGCCGGACTGGTGCGGAGTCTGCGCGGGCCGTCGGGCGGGTATCAGCTCGCGCGCGCCGCAAACAAGTATACGGCGGGCGAGATATTGCGTACGATCGAAGGCTCGCTCGCGCCCGTCGCGTGTCTGGAGCATTCGCCCAACCAGTGCCCCAGGTATCCTATTTGTCCCACGGTAAGGTTTTATGAGGGATTGCGGGACGTCATAGACAGATATGTGGACAGCGTCACGCTGCAGGATCTGGCGGACTCGGGCGAAAAGGATGAAGAGGTGGTATATTATATCTAAGATATAATATACCCTTTGGCGAGATAGATAACCCATATCGTCCGCTTGCCTATTGGGTAAGCGGAACGTTGTTATACATATAAGCCTGTCACATCGATAAAATAATCTTCGCCCGTCCTATTGCATGGACGGGCGTAATGGTATACACTATTGTAGCAAGAGCCATTATTTGGGATTACAAGGCGGATTAGCTAATCGCAGGAAAGGAGAGTAGCTATGAAAAAAACACTAGTCCAAGCCACTATCTGTTTGTTTATATCATTGATATATGTGTTTGTTAATCTGTTATTGACATTCAAAAGCGGGATGAGCGTCTCTGCGTCGCTGATAACACCGTTGGTATATTATATGATCTTTAAACCGATTTTTTCCTCAAACGACAAAGATATATTCTACATTCAAATGGTTACCACATCCGCGTCTATTGCCACTTTCGGTATCGGCATCGCTTTCGCAGCATTGACGATATTTCACGTTAGTGATTTGTCCCTATTGGGTATGGTCCTTCTTACCATCGCCTCTAATCTGGTTGCAATGGTTTTAGCTAACGCGGTTGAAAATAAATGGATACGCGACGACAAACTTCCATTTCCAAAGGGAAAAGCGTTCGGTGAATTGTTGCGGACAATAACTGACGACGAAAACAAGGTAAAGGGAAGGAGAATATTCTTATTCGCAGTAGGCAGTATTGTTTGGTCAACAGTAGTCAACATAAAAAACAAAATCAGATTTCCCTTTATCGCTTTAGGTATGCCAAATTACCTCGGTATCGAACTATCACCGATGCTCTTTGGGGTTGGATTGTTGCTGAGTCTGAAGTCTGCCATGCTCATGTGCATTGGTTCGATATACGGTGTGGCAGTCTATTTGTCTTCAAGATCGCTTTATGAAAACCTGACATTTCAAGAGCACCTGAATAACCGTTTCATTATGTCCGCCGCCATTGGATTGATTATTGCAAATGTCTTTCAGTCATTGCCGAAATTATGGAAAAAGATGCGCAATTCATTGACAAGCGGAATTAATGTTGCTGATCGTACGGTATTCCAAAGCCATATTATACCCATACTCGCTGTACTGACGCTTTTTGTTGTTTCTTTTACTCTGATTAATGTCAAAGTTACGGCGCTCCTTGTTTGGCTATTGATTTTTCTACCACTATCAATCGTGACAATGCGGTTGCGCGGGGAAACTGGCGTAGGTTCGTCGGCTGTCGTTTACGTTGCAATACCGATTTTAGGGTTGGTTTCAAGGGACGCCGTAAGTACTATGCTATTGTCTGGAATGGTGGTACTCGTCGGTACGCAAGCAGGGCATTTCTTAGAGAATCTGAAAGTCGCTTATGAAATCGGCTGTGAAAAAGCAAAGATGCAGAAATACTATGGAATAGGGATCATATTAGGGTCTTCTTTTGGACTGCTCACCTTATTTGTTTTATCAAAGTTTGGAATGCTGGGCAGTGTTGAACTGCCCGCGCCAACTTTGACCGCATGGAGCGCACAAGTAAACACTGTCGTCGATAACTCCAATGCAGCAAACGTTAATGTATGGATTATTTTGATCTCTATTATAATAGGGTGGATTCTAGAGATGAAGAATATTTCCGCATCGTCTATAGCAATGGGTATCCTATTGCCTGTATCTTCAGTCGTACCAATGGTCTTAGGATGTATATGTAAGATAGTTCTCGAAAAAAGGAAGTACAATTACATATCAAGTCTAACTAGTGGATTGATTTTAGGCGATGGGTTTTATGGGTTTGTTAGGGCGCTGTTCCAAATACGCTGATGGAAAAGGGCAAGGTCCTGCGGACAATTTTCGAACAGGCCTAATTCAAGTGTTCATGAATCAGCCGCTTTATAAAGTTCTGCGCTCCATCTATGCCAGTAACTTGGAGCAGTCGATCGTAGTCCTCGATTTCGTCTCCAGTAAAAACGATGGAAACTATTCGTTGTTTGTTTCCGGCAACATGCTCATAATCTTCTGGGTGCGCCCAAAAGCATTTCACGCAGTACGACGGCGATTTGGTAACCCAGTTCTCACAATGCTCGCACGACCAGGATTTTGCCCTGTTCGCCGATGGAGAAAGGAGCATGAACATATCCACATCGGATTCGTCTGGTTCACCGCTAATCTCATAAGGGACACGATGGTCTACTTGTAACAAGCGTTCGTCCATTTTCTCTAAGTACACAGAGCATTTAGAGCCGTACTTATCAATCAAAGCCTGTTTTAAAGTCTTTGCGAGAACGGTGCGCCCCGCTGATTTTGCTATAACGTCCGTTGCCTCGGAAGGGTTTCCAAACTTGTAGGCGGCTATACTTCTACCATCGGTTCCGCTAATTCTATATGTCACCAACGGGATGCCATACTCTCTAACATCCCGAATGGCGCGCGGCGGGTGGTTGTAGCCGTACAAATCTTTAAGTTCTTGAGAGGTGATAAAACCGTGCTGAAGAATATGCTGAATAACCGTGCGTGGTCTTTTCGCCTCAACCGCGTTCAAGAGTTCCAGAAACTCTTTTGAATATTCCATCATACAACTTCCTCCCAAAGCGTCATTTGGGTGGGTTTTGTTTGTACCTTCGCGCTCAAACCTTCGCTAACGTAAAGAGCCTCGAAAGTAATATGCCGCTTCCCCAGGAGAGTGGCCTGCGTCGATCGACCAGCGTTTAGTAATATTTTCTTACAGCGCAGCCCGCTCGGCAATTCCGCGCCATAGGCTTTGCCGCCGCACTCGCCATCGTAACTCACCAAAAAATCAACACCCTTTTGGTTTAGTATCGAAAGCGCGTCGACAAACCCCTGAAAATCAACCCCTGTGCAGTAGCGATTATCGCGAGTATTGGAAACGCCCTGGTACGGAGGATCCATATATACTAGGTCTCCCGGACACGCCATGTCTATTATTTCATGGTAATCCAGTGATGAAAACTCCACTTTGTTTTTCAATAACAGCGATATAGCGCGAATGTTATCCGCCATGTTTTTCGGATTTGTTCCGTGCCTGCGATTGTCCGGTGATTGATTAAAATTGCCGCTCTTGCCGTAACGAACAGCGCCTTTCACACAGCGTGCAAGTAAGTACAGCATATTCGCGGCTTCCCGTTCTCCGGTGTTGAACCTTTCTCGAACATGATAAAAATGCTGAATATGCCCCTGGGCGAATTCAAATTGATCATTCCAAGTGTTGGTATACCGGTCAATGAGTTCGTTAGGGTTTTCAACGGCGGCTTGCAAGAGGTTCACGATTGGTTCGTTGATGTCATTAATAACAAACCTATCAGCTTTATATTCTTGTGCTGCAGCGACGCTAACGGCGGCCATACCCGCAAAAGGCTCGACGAGCCGATTGAAATTCTGCGGCATATATGCAAGTATTTGAGGGGCCAATAATCGCTTTGACCCTTGATATTGAACTATATGAGGCGCTTTTCCGCTCATAATCTCTCTCTCAATCCTTTCTGCGCAATCAACCCAACTTTAAGCCGCGTCCGCCGAGACGCTATCACTTAACGCCAGCATTATAACGCGGTTCGAATGAAATTGCAACCGCAAACCCCGCGTCACGATAGCTCCTTTTATGCAACTCACTCAACGCGTCCGTTCGCAAAACCTGCAACATACAAGCTTGTCACACGGGTAAAATAATCTTCGTCCGTCCTATTGCATGGACGGGCGTAATGGTATATACTATTAATGGTCAAAGATAGTCAAAGAAGAACGAGAGATTGCGTGTCAGCTGAATTGGAGGACTGCGCGGTGCCGATAAAGGACTACTACAAGATTCTCGGCGTGGAAAAAAACGCCGATCAGAACGCGATCAAGTCGCGTTTTCGCAAGCTGGCCAAGGAGCTGCATCCGGACGTGAACCCCGGCGACAAGGACGCGGAGAAGAAGTTCACCGAGATATCCGAGGCGTACGACGTGCTGGGCAGCGCGGATAACCGTAAAAAGTATGACGCGCTGGTAGAGCAGCAGCGTTCGGGGCGGTTCCATGCCCCGGGCGGCGTCCAGTATAGTTACGCGGGCGGTATGGGCGACGACGGCGTTGATTGGGACGCCATCTTAAGTACGATGTTCGGCTGGGAGGGCGGTTCATACGCCGCCGGTCGACGAGGCGCTTCGGACGGCGACAGCGGCTATGAATTCGAGGGATTCAGGGGTTTTCAGGATTCCGGCGGCATATTCGGCGGGGATTCGCGCTTCAACAGCGCGCTGGACATAGAGAACATGATCCAGGTGCCGTTGAAGGAGGCGTTCACCGGTGCGGAAAAGACGATCCGCATTGCGGGCAAGGATCAGGTCAGGTTCAAGATACCGGCGGGGATCCAGCCGGGAGAGCGCGTCCGCCTGGATAGCCTGGGCAAGGAGGATGGCAGCGGGAGGCGCGGCGATCGATTGCTCAAGATTGAACTGACTGCGGAGACGGGCGTCGCGTTGGACGGGATCAACCTGACTGTCGAGCGGGAGATTGCGCCGTGGGACGCGGCGCTGGGCACAACGCTGCCGCTGTCGCCGTTGGACAAGGAAATCAAGGTGAAGGTCAAACCCGGCACGCGCGGGGGTACTGTGCTGCGTGTGCGCGGGCAAGGATATATCGACCGCGCCGGACGCCGAGGAGATCTGCTTGTAAAGCTGACGATACAGAATCCGGCGGCATTGCCGGAAGCGGCGCGTAAAGCGTACGAGGAAATTCATAAAGGTTAGGAGTGAATATAATATGGATCTGAACCAATTCACCCAGAAAGCGCAGCAAGCGATAGGCGAAGCGCAGGAGATCGCTATCGCGAGGTCGCATCAGCAGATGGAGAGCGAGCATTTGCATCTGGCGCTGGTCGAGCAGCCGGAGGGATTAATACCGCGCCTGCTGGGGTTGATGGGCGTGGACGTTGGAGCGGTGCGCGGCGCGCTTGAGGAATCGCTCAAGCAGCAGCCGTCCGTACAGGGCGGCAGTCAGCTATACCCCAGCCGTCGGTTTATGGAGCTGCTGGTCAAGGCGCAGGAAGAGGCAAAGCGATTCCGCGACGAGTACACGGGCGTGGAGCATCTGTATCTCGCGCTGATGGATGAGCGAGGGACGGCCTCCGCGAGGCTGTTCGCGGCGCAGGGGATCACCCGTGACAGGTTCTTAACCGCGTTGTCGAACGTGCGCGCGGGTCAGCGAGTGACGAGTCAGAACCCGGAGACGACTTACGAGGCGCTGAAGAAATACGGCGACGATCTAGTCGAGCGGGCGCGCGCAGGAAAGATGGATCCGATCATAGGCCGGGACGAGGAGATACGCAGAACGATCCACATCCTGTGCCGCAAGACGAAGAACAATCCCGTGCTGATAGGCGAGCCAGGTGTGGGCAAGACCGCCGTGGTAGAGGGGTTGGCGCAGAGGATATTGAAGGGCGATGTGCCGGAAAATCTGCGCGACAAGACGGTATGGTCGCTGGATATGGGCGCGCTGATCGCCGGCGCGAAATACAGGGGCGAGTTCGAAGAGCGGCTGAAAGCCGTGCTGAAGGAGGTGCAGGAGGCTGAAGGGCGGGTCATCCTGTTTATTGACGAGCTGCACAACATAGTGGGCGCGGGCAAGTCGGAGGGCGCGATGGACGCGGGCAATCTGCTCAAGCCGATGCTGGCGCGGGGAGAGCTGCATTGCATTGGGGCGACGACGCTGGATGAGTACCGCAAACATGTGGAGAAGGACGCGGCGTTAGCGAGGAGATTCCAGCCCGTGCTGGTTGACGAACCGTCGGTAGAGGAGGCCGTGTCGATACTGCGCGGATTGAAGGAGAAGTACGAGCTGCACCACAGCGTAAGGATAACGGACGCGGCGCTGATAGCGTGCGTCACGATGTCGCATCGTTATATATCGGATAGGTTCCTGCCCGACAAGGCGATCGATCTGATGGATGAGGCCGCGGCGATACTGCGCACAGAGATCAACAGCAAGCCTACCGCGCTGGACGCCGTCGATCGGCGGATACTGCAAATGGAGATAGAGCGCGAGGCGTTGAGGCGCGAGGACGATCCGAAGAGCCGGACGCGTCTGGGGACGCTGGAATCGGAGCTGGCGTCGCTGCGGGAGCAGTCGGACGCGATGAACGCGCAATGGCAGGCGGAGAAGCAGGACATTGAAAAGACGCGGGGATTGCGCGAACAGATCGAGCAGGCGCGGCATGAACTGGATGAAGCGAAGCGCAAGTATGATTACACGAGGTCGGCGGAACTGGAGTACGGCACGATTCCGCAGCTAGAATCGCAGTTGGAGTCGCTCAAGAGCAAGACTGACTTGAGGGCTGACGACGGCGAGGCATTGTTGAGGGAGGTTGTGACGGAGCGCGAGATAGCGCAGATTGTGTCGCAATGGACGGGGGTGCCGGTTGCGAAGCTGGTTGAGAGCGAGAGAGAAAAGCTGCTGCAGTTACCGGAGCAGCTGCATAGGCGCGTGATAGGGCAGGATGAGGCGGTAGAGGCTGTAGCGGACGCGATATTGAGAGCGAGAGCGGGGTTGAGCGATCCCGATAGGCCGATAGGGTCGTTTCTGTTCCTAGGGCCGACAGGGGTAGGAAAGACGGAACTGGCGAAGGCGCTGGCGGAGGCGATGTTCGACAGTGATCAGGCGATTATAAGGATTGACATGAGCGAGTATCAGGAGAAGCACACGGTATCCAGGCTGGTGGGCGCGCCTCCAGGGTATGTAGGGTATGACGAGGGCGGACAGCTGACCGAGGCGGTGAGAAGGAAGCCGTATTCGATTGTGCTGTTTGACGAGATAGAGAAGGGGCATTCGGATGTGTTCAACCTGCTGCTGCAGCTGTTGGATGATGGGCGGCTTACGGACAGTCAGGGAAGGACGGTTAATTTTAAGAATACGATTGTTATAATGACTAGCAATATAGGGAGTCATATGTTGTTAGAGGGGGTAAATGACAGGGGAGAGATAGGGGAGAGCGTGAGGCGGCAGGTGATGAAGGCGCTGCAAGGCGCGTTCAAGCCAGAGTTTTTGAACAGGATGGATGAGACGGTGTTGTTCAAGCCGCTGACGAAGCGGGAGATCATGCGGATAGTGGGGTTGATACTGGAGGGTACGGCGAAGAGGCTGGAGCAGCAAGGCGTGAAGCTAGAGGTAGAGGAGAGCGCGAAGGCATTGATAGCGGAGAAGGCGTACTCGCCGCAATACGGGGCGAGACCGGTGCGCCGCTACATACAGCGTGAGGTAGAGACGCGGATCGCGCGCAAGATCATGCAAGGCGAGTTGAAAGAGGGCGAAACATTGGTGCTTGCGGCGGAGTCGGACGCACTTGCGATGCGGTCTGCGGCGAGGGGTTAACCCCCTCTGCCGCTGCGGCGGCATCGCCCCCCTAGGGGGGCGATGGGGGTTGTCAGTTACGTTACGGAATAGACTATCGGAGCACAACCGTGGGGAACCCCCTCTGCCGCAGCGGCGGCATCTCCCCCTGAGGGGGCGATGAGGGTTGTCGGTTACGATGTGGTTCGCAAGCAACGGGGAACCAGTTGCGCTACGAAATAGACTATCCAGGTACAACCGGCAGTCCGAAGCCGGTAGATTGTGTATCACGATGGTCCAGGCGAAGCCTGGTCAGGATTCGAAAGGGCGGATAGCCCTTCGCAGGGTCCGGGACAGAGT
>JAISBH010000048.1 GCA_031266295.1 Oscillospiraceae bacterium
GTCCCGAACCCTGCGAAGGGCTATCCGCCCTTTCGAAACCTGACCAGGCTTCGCCTGGACCATCGTTTGCGCACAAGCCATCGGTTTCGGCCAACTCGTTGTGCTTTAGAGTCTATTCCGGAGCGTAACCGACAACCCTCATCGCCCCCTCAGGGGGAGATGTCGCCGCAGCGACAGAGGGGGCGTTTCCCCGTCACCGCATAGCAAACGCGTCAGCCCGCGATCGTATCCGCAGCCGCCAGCGCCTGCTCCAGCACTGACAGCACCTTCTCGCGCGTGGCAGCGCCCTCGTGAACCTTACGATCGCCGACGTAGAACGTTGGCACGTAGTAATAATCGTATTGATCCGCAAGAATGGGTTCCTTGCGCTCGTCAATGCGGGTGATAGGTATCGCGCGGTACTGCGGATTTTCCGACAACAAGTCCTCTAGCCAGCGGTTGGCCTGCTGACAGTACGGGCAGCTATCGAAGTGAAAGTACAGAATCTTTTGCATCCGCGTCACCCTCAGGACGACTTCTTCTCGTCGTCCACCTTGATCATCTGCTTGCCGTCATAGTAGCCGCAGAACTTACACACGCGGTGCGCCAGACGCATCTTCTTGCAATGCGGGCACACGACAATGCTGGGCGTCGCCAGCTTCCAGTTCGCGCGGCGGCTGCGTCCTCTCGCTTTGGATACTTTTCCCTTTGGCAGCGCCATGGGTTCTCCACCTCCAAGGTTATTTCGTTATTAAACACGATTGATCATCAAATCATTCACGCATCGGATTCATGCCCGCACGGGCCTTCGTTCAAGTCGGCTCCACACACGGTGCACAAACCCTTGCAGTCCTCGCGGCACAGAAAGCGTATGGGCAAACTCAAGGCCAGCGCGGAATATACCGCGTCGGTCAAGTCCACTTCATAGCCCTCAAGCCTCCGCCGCTCAGGATCATCTGGGTCGGCGTCCGTGCCGTAGACCTCATGCACAGGGGTTTCGATCGTCTTCGTCACATCGGCCAGGCATCGAGCGCACTTGGATAAAACCTCGGCGCGCGCCCTTCCGCGCACAAAGACCGTATCGCCGCCTCCAACGAATATCCCGTCCGCGCGTACGCCACGCACATCGACTTCATCCGGGAAGCGATCGGTCTCGCCGTTCTTTTCCGCGTCCGCCATCGCTACCGAAAACGGAAACTGCTCGCCCGGCTGCTGCAGGGCGCGGCTCACGTCCAATGTCAAGCGTATCACTTCCTAAATCCAAGCGGATCGCGCCAAGGAGTATACATAAGAAAACAACCGTGAGAAGGCACGTTCCGATATTATAGCGGAACGAGGACGAATTGTCAAACTTTTATCGGAGGGCATCTCACATGCCCCTAAAACGCAAAAGGAAAGCACGAAGCTTTCCGTAGCGGCGCACAGCGCGAATCCGCAGAATCACGAAGAGATTCTTACTACTAAGCGTTGACAAAGATTGCGTATCGGATTATCTCCGCGCCTACCGCCCCGAGTCGCTGAGGATAACAGGCGGTTCGCCGGCGCTGTCCTTCTCACGCTCGGCGAACGGAACATCGCCGCCATCCTTATCCAGTGTGGTTACGTCTACGGGCGCTGACGTGTCGTCCTGCGTGAATCTGACGGGCAGCGCGCCTTCACTGCGGATCGACTCCAAGCGTCCAACCGACACCTCATATGCAATCTTCTCGATAATGGCGCCGTCGGGCATCTGTTTCTGATACGGCCTGGATTGCAGGCGGCCATCGATCTGAATCTGATCGCCGATCGACATGCGCGAAGCAAAGCGTGCGTTGCGTCCCCACGCGATACAAGGGATGTAGTCGCTCTTGCCATAGGCGCGGTTGACGGCTAGCATCAAGTCCGCAATCTCGCGGCCGAACGGCGTGGTCCGGTACGCCGGGGGTTTACACAGCGCGCCCACCAGCTGTATCGTGTTGGGGTTCTGTTCATCCTGCGGAACATACAGCTGCTGCGCGAACGCGGTGATTAACAGCCGACCGGCGCCGTTGATCACTTTGTTGTACGACCGTGCCTGCCCCTCTAGCCGCAGTTGCATACCTGGCTTGGGGTTGAGTGGAGTGAGCAGTCGTTCAGACGCTGTTACTGGCAGATGATCCTGCACGCCCGACAGCCTCGGCACGGACAGGGTAAACTGGTAGAAGGCCTCCCCGAACAACTCATGGCTGAATACTGGCGCGTTAGCCATGGTTCCAGTCAACCGTAATTGATTCACAATCCGTTCCATCGGTATCCACCTCTTCGTATCCCGCGTCAGACTTCCGGCGTCGGAGCGGTTTGGGCTTTGGGATGCTGTGTACCCGCGTGATCGATATACGTGTCGCCCGATAACAGTATTTGCGAAACGGGGATCACTTTATACCCGTTTGAAACATAATAGTCCAAGATCGTCGGCAGCGCATCCATCAGATACTTGGAATCGTTATGAAACAAGACAATATTTCCGGGGGCAAGGTTCTTTTTAGCCGCTGCGATCATCGGCTGCGCGCCCAAATTCTTCCAGTCGAGCGAATCGATGTTCCACTGGATGACCTCATAGCCTTCCTGCCTGGCGACCACTATCGTGCGGTCGTTATAGTCGCCATAGGGCGGCCTGAACAGCGTTGGGCGCTTGCTGGTCAAGGCCTCGATCTGGTCGGCGACGGTCTTGAGTTCCTGACGCATCTTATCGTCCGATAGCTGCGGCATATGCGGATGCGTTGTGGAATGACTCTCGACCTCATGGCCGCGCGCCGCGATCTCCTGGATCAGTTCGGGATATTTTTCCACCCATATCCCAACGACGAAGAACGTCGTCTTGATATCGTACTTATCCAGCAGATCCAGCAGGGCCATCGTGTTCGCGTTACCCCATGCCGCGTCGAAGCTGATAGCGATAACCTTGTCGTCGCGCGCCACGTTATACACGGGTAGCTCACGCTTTCGAGCCGCAGCCATGACGTCGCTGCCCGGCGGCATGTACAGATACGCCACGCTTAGTATAACCAATGTCGCCAGCGCAATCCATCGACTGATTCCAGCTATTGGACGCGGGACGGAGTCCCGCCCGACTCGGGGCGATGGAGCAGAACTCCGCTCCTCTCGAAGGACGCCAGTACCGTCCTTCCACATGCGCGAACCGTCTCGCATTCCGTTCACCTCCGTTTGGGATATGCGTATGCCTAGCCCATTGGTTATAGAACAGCCGCGAAACCTTGCGCGAAGCCAGCGATGAAACCGCCATGCATTCAGACGAGAAAAAGAAGGCATTGTTCCACTATAACTAAGGGCGGAATTATATGGGTGCTTGATAATGACCGGAGTAATGGTATAATGCACTTTAGAGCGAGCGGAAAGCGGCTTAAAACACAAAGATCGGGAGGATTGACGGATGTCTGAATCGTTTGGGGTAAAGGGATTGTCACATATTGGCGTAATTGTATCCGACATAGACGCTTCTATCGCGTTCTATCAGGATGGTTTGGGGTTTATTGTCGATCAGCGGGAAGAACTGGATAGAGGCACGAAGTTGGCGTTCATCCATGCTGGCACGTGTATTATCGAGCTGATCGAACGCGCCGACCGCAAGGTGCCCGGAGCGCCCGGCCCGGTCGATCACATCTGTTTAGATGTATCGGGCATTGACGAGCTGGTCGAGTCGCTGCGCGCGAGGGGTGTAGCGTTCATGTCGGACAAGGTTAGCGCACTGTCCGGAGGTCTCGCGGGCAAGCGGAATATATTCCTAACCGGGCCTGACGGCGAGAAGCTGGAGTTTTTCGAGGGTTGATGGGCAATCGGCGCGGGACGTTGGCGGGAAGCGGTGATTGACTGGCCTCCGGATTGTCGTTCATGCCAAATATTCCCTCTGTCGCGTATATTGATAATGGCGCGGCTTCTGGTATAATGTAACTGGCGTGAACTTCCATTGTTGGATGTTTCATGTAGGCGAGATGTTGTGGGTGAAGTCATGCCGTTGTTACAGTAGCATAAACGATTTCTTCGGAGGGATGTTATGAGGAATGGAAAGGTAGTCAAGACGGCGTCTGCGTTGGCGCTGCTGATAGCGCTGATTGTGCTCTGTGTGACGCCTGCGATGGCGGAGCCGTCGATATCAAGCAAGTGGGGCGCGTTCTACGGGCCGTGGCCGGTGACAGTAGTGATAACCGACTGCAAGCGGCTGAACCTGCGCTCGACGCCTCAACTGGGCGTGAGCTGGAACGTAGTGGCGTATCCGCCCCAAGGCACGCAGCTAACGGCTGTGGGTCGCGAAGGCAATTTCGTTGTGCTGCAGTATAATGGGCAGACGGTTTATGGTTACGCGGCGTATTTGTCTCCGGTGAAGGCGCTGCCCCAACCGACTCCGCAGCCCCAGCCGCCAGTGGTCGTCGTGCCATGGAGGCCTATTACGCCGACGGTTCCGGTATATCCGCCGTACTACAGGCCGCAGTATCCCACTCAGCCTCAGAGGCCATCCAGGCCAGGGCCATTCAGGCCGAACCGGTAATAGCGATAACTCTATTTGTCGGTGGGGGGTTCCTCTGTGCGGAGGGAACCCCCTCTGTCGCTGCGGCGACATCTCCCCCTGAGGGGGCGATGAGGGTTGTCGGTTACGTTACGAGATAGAGTATCGGAGCACAACCGTGGGGAACCCCCTCTGTCGCTGCGGCGACATCTCCCCCTAGGGGGGCGATGAGGGTTGTCGGTTACGATGTGGTTCGCAAGCAACGGAGGAACCGATTGCGTTCCGGAACAGACTATCCAGGTAAAACCGGCAATCCGAAGCCGGTAGATTGTGTATCACGATGGTCCAGGCGAAGCCTGGTCAGGATTCGAAAGGGCGGATAGCCCTTCGCAGGGTCTGGGACGCGGCGCATCCGCGCCTTCGGGAAGGGGACTCACGTCCCCCTCCCGACCTCCCCAGGGCGTGGAGCGAGGGAACGTGGAACTGGTTGCGTTACGGAACAAACGATCGGAGCACAACAAGCTGGCCGAAACCGATTGTGTTCCGATAGTCT
>JAISBH010000066.1 GCA_031266295.1 Oscillospiraceae bacterium
GTCCCGAAACCCTCGTGCACCCCCCTTCGGGGGGACGGGGGGCGTTCCTCGTTCCATCGCTCCTACGTTCCAACCCTGCGCCCCGCCAGTAAAAACGCTGTAAGGTAATAGTCATCTTACAACATAGTGGCGGGGCGCCACAAACTTAAAGCGCATTCGGTTCGCAAACCGAACAGCGTCCCGCCGCAGCGTATAGCCGGATGTTACGTCGCGCAATATAGATATGGCGTTGCGCAACGCCACGCTTGGGTTGCGTCACGTTACCATCGGCTGTCCGCTGCGGCGGGACGCTGTTCGATCTACGGATCGAATGCGCTTTAAGTTTGTTGCGCCCCGCCACTATGTTGTGAGATGACAACTACCCTATGGAATTATCACTGGCGGGGCGCAGGAGTTGGAACGGGGGAACGAGGAACGCCCCCCCTTCCCCCCGATGGGGGGTAAAACGGGAGTTTCGGGACTCTGTCCCGGACCCTGCGAAGGGCTATCCGCCCTTTCGAATCCTGACCAGGCTTCGCCTGGACCATCTTGATACACATTCTACCGGCTTCGGACTGCCGGTTGTACCTGGATAGTCTGTTCCGTAGCGCACCCCGTTCCCCGTTCCCTCGTTCCAAGCCTCGGGGGAGGTCGGGAGGGGGACGTGAGTTGAGCGTAGCGAGGGCGCGTAGCGCACCTCCCGAAGGCGCGGATGCGCCGCGCTATCCGCCCTTTCGAATCCTGACCAGGCTTCGCCTGGACCATCGTTTGCGCACAATCCATCGGTTTCGGCCAACCGACTGTGTTCCGATAGTCTATCTCGTAACGTAATCGACAGCCCTCATCGCCCCCCTAGGGGGAGATGCCGCCGCAGCGGCAGAGGGGGGTTACCCCGCGCGCGCCTGCGCCGAGGGTTCGCCAGCCTGCCCGTCAGCCTTTGAAACAGCCTCTCCAACGCTGTCGACAGCAGGATCACCAGCAGCGTCCACGCAAACAGCGCGTCCGTGCGCAGGTATATCTTCGCGTTGTATAACTGCGTGCCCATCGCGTCTCTCGGTATGCTCAATACCTCCGCCGCTATCATCGCCTTCCAGCATAATCCGATAGCCGCGTTGCACGCCGCTAAGAACGTTCCCCTAAGCCCCGGTAGTATCACATGCCTCACGGTCATCCATCGCCCAAACCGGAATACCCTCGCCATCTCCACCAACTCCCGGTCAGCAGACGCAACGCCCTCCGTCACGTTCGCCCATACTATCGGCAACACCATCAGCGCCGCCGCGAATACAGGCACCACCGTCCCACGCAGCCACACTAATGCCAATATAATGAACGACGCGACTGGCGTCGCCCTCACCGCCGTCAACACTGGCCTGAGCAGCATATCAGCCCACCTCGACGCACTGGTCAGCGCCGCCATCAAACTCCCGCTCGCCACACCAATAACGAATGCCGCTAACATCCGCGCCATCGACAACCCAATAGCCCGCCACGCTTCCGCGCTTCTGACAATTTCCCCCAACTGCTTGATCACCTGAACCGGCGAAGCGAACAGCAAATCCTTCCCAATAGCACGATAAACGACCACCCACAACACGCCCCAAAACAGCAGCGGCGATAAATGAACCAGGACTGAACGAAACCGTCCAGCCCCAAAAACCCGCTTCACAAATGCGCCGCGAGTTTCCACCGAACCAACTATCTGGCGGAGTAGTAGAAATCGTCGCCCGGCATACTGCCGCCCACCGCCGCAGGATTCGCGTCGAACAGTATCTGGAAGAACGGCTCAATCTGACCGCGCAGCTCCGACCCGCTAACGAACGTGATGTTCGTGCCGGGCAACGCCTTGAGCACGATCGCCGCGCTGGGCATGATCCCCGCCGACTCGGTCAGCTCCGCAGCCTCCTCCGGATTACCTTGTACGAACTCCACCGACGCCTTATGCGCGTCTAAGAACGCGTCCACAACGTCGGGATGCTGCTCGATGAATTCCTTCCTCGCGATCACGCAGCCCATCGACAGCACGGCGTCCGGATGATCCGATGACGACACCGCCACCTTAAACAATTCCGTTACGTCCAGCGCGCGCCGCCACGACGGGTTTTGCACTTGCAGACTCGTCGCGAACGGCTCCGGCAGCATTACCAAGTCTAGCTCGTCCGCAGCTGCCAGCGTCGCCAGCTCGGCGTGTTCGCCCTTGAACTCAATCGCAGCGTTAACGCCGGCTTGTTTTAATATATACTGAATAGCGTATTCAGGCGTCGCACCCTGTCCGGTCGCGTACAGCGTCCTACCCTCAAGATCACTGACGGATTGGATCGTGTCGCCCCGCTCAAGTATGTGCAGCACCCCCAGCGTATTCAGCGCGATGATCTCTACGCCGCCATTCAGCCGGTTGTACAGCGTCGCGGCCAGGTTGGTCGGCGCGGCCGCGATGTCAGCCGAGCCGCTGGCTATCGCCGCGACTATCTCGTCCGGCGATCCCGCCAGCGTGAATGACCATTGATCGCCAGGCTCCGCTATCATCTGAACCATGCCGATCCCCGTCGGCCCTTTAAGCGCGATTACATTCGCCGTAACCGCAGGTTGTGAATCCGCGACGGCGCACCCGCCTAACAGCCCCATAACCATGACGATCGCCAGCAACGCGCGGGTTGTCTTAATCATTATAAAAACACCTTCTTTCTGTGCGTGTATGCAGTCAGCTGCAGTATTTTTTGATTTCCGCCTATATTGTACCACATAAAGCGTGTGTTGAAACAGATTCGCCAGTACAAAATTTATTCGTTGGATTTTGTGCAACAACTGATTATCGACAACTAATCATCGTTCCTCCCTGTAATAATTGACTCCGCACGCTGCAGGCTGATTCCCTCCGCGCGCCGACCTGACCGACGTTACAACCAGCACGACGCACGTAACGACGAACGGCAGCATAGACAGCATAGCCGGCGGAACATAACCGCCCGGCAAATAGAACCTGATCACGCTCAAACCGCCGAACACCAGCGACCCCATCAGCGCGCGGTAAGGACTCCAACCGGCGAATATCACCAGCGCGACCGCTATCCAGCCCTGACCGCTGACACAGTTGTATATCCACGTCCCGCCGCATGTCACGATCGCGATATACGCCCCGCCCAGCGCACAGATTCCACCACCTAGCATAATGTTGATATATTTATACTGCGTAACCCTCACGCCCATCGCGTCGGCTGCTGCGGCGTTCTCGCCGATCGCGCGCAGATTCAGCCCGGTGCGCGTGCGGTTCAGGTACAGCCCCGTCAGTATCGCGATGGCGACGGCCAGATACACAAACATATTATATTGAAATAATAGTTTGCCCGCTATCGGCAGCGCGCTCAAGCCGGGGATACTCACAGGATTGAACGCCGCCTTCACCTCGGCGGACAACGAAACCGCCTTCGACGCGGTCGAATTGATCAGCGCGTCGCCTATGTAATTCGCAAAACCCGCGCCGAATACGGTAAGCGTAAGGCCGGTTACGTTTTGATTCGCGCGCAAAGTGACGGTCAGGAAAGCGTACAACACGCTGCCCAGCACGCCGCCCAGGAAAGCGCAGATCAGCGCCAACGCCTCGCTGTTCGTGTAATACCCCGCCGCGAATCCAAACGCCGCGCCGATGTACATCAGCCCCTCTACCCCCAGGTTCAGGTGCCCGCTCTTCTCGGTGATAATCTCGCCCGTTGTGCCCAGCAGCAGCGGCACGCCCGCGAGCACGGCGGCGTTGATTATGTTGACTATCTGGTTAAGCAGAGTGTTCGCCATAGGCGGACTCCCTTCCGATTATTATTCTATAACGGGTGAAGAACTCGCTGCCCAGCACAAAGAACAGTATCACGCCCTGCAGCACCCCGGCCGCCGACGCCGATATACGATAGGTTGATTGAACATAACCCGCACCCTTCTCCAACACGCCGAACAGGAACGCCACCACCGCGATGGCCGGAGGCGATAGATTCGCCAGCCACGATACCGTAATGGCAGTGAAGCCGATCCCGCCCGCGACGCCGTCGGTCAGCGTGCGGTCCGCGCCGGAGGCCTTGATCATCCCGGCCAGCGCGCACAACGCCGCGCTGATGGCGGCCGTGCGCAGTATCACGCGGCGCACGGGCATACCGGCATAGCGCGCGGTGTTAGGATTTGCGCCGACGACGGCCAGCTCAAACCCCTGCTTGGTATAACGTATATACAAACTGACTATTACTACCAGCGCCAGCGCGATGATCCACCCTGCGTGCACGCCCAGTACCTTGGGCAGCTGCGCGTCGATCGGAAACATCGCTATCTTGGGGTAACCCATGTCGCGCGGATTCTTCCACGGCCCCTCGCGCAGATATTGAATTATATACATAGCGACATAGTTGAGCATCAGCGTGAACAACGTTTCGTTGGTGCCGTGCCGCGCGTTGAACCACGCGGGGATCAATCCCCATAACGCCCCGGCGATAATCGCGGCCAAAGCCATCACAACCAGCAGCAGCCATCGCGGCCACACCGCGCCGAACAGATTCTGGTGATACAGCGCGAAATATGTTGCCGCGATCGCGCCGACGCACATCTGACCCTCGCCGCCTATGTTCCAGTACCTCATGCGGAACGCGACGGCCAGCCCCAGCGCGGTCACGCATAGAGGGGCCGCAAGCTTGATCGTTTCGCGAACACTTATCGCGGTGCCGAACACCCCGCGCAGCATCCCGGCGTATATCGTCAGCGGCGGGAATCCGATCAGCCTGATGAACAGCCCGCCCGTCATCAGCGCGAGAACCAGCGCCAGCACCCGAAGCCCCGCCGCGCGAAGCGGAGACATCGACTCGCGCTGAGCCATGCGGATCGAATAATTCCTCATCGGGACACCCCCGTCATCATTAGCCCGATCATCTCGCGCGTCGCGTCCTTCGCCTCGACGATCCCGGATACGCGGCCGCCGCACAGCACCATTATCCTGTCGCACAGCTCCAGCAGCACGTCCAGGTCCTCGCCGACGAACAGCGCCCCGACGCCCGCGCGCTTTTGTTCGTTGAGCAGGTCGTATATCACGTATGACGAATGTACGTCCAGCCCGCGTACGACATAGCTGGTCACGAGGAGTTCAGGCTTGCTCATCAGCTCGCGGCCCAGCAGCACCTTCTGCAGATTGCCGCCGGAGAGCCTGCCCACGGGCCTCAGCGGTTCCGGCGGTATGATCGACAGGCGATCGACCAGATCGGCGGCGCGCTTCATCGCTCCGGATCGGCGAAGGAACGGCCCGCGCTGCAGACGGTAATCGCGCAGCAGCAGGTTATCCACGACGTTCATCGACCCGACCAGCCCCATGCCCAGCCTATCCTCCGGTATGAAGCCCAGCCGCACGCCTTGATCGTATATCCGCCGGGGGGATTGGCCCGCTATGTTGCGTCCGTGCAGCAGGATCTCGCCGGATCCGGCGGTCAATCCCGCGATAGCCTCGCACAGCTGCTTCTGACCGCTGCCCGCCACGCCCGCCACGCCGAGTATCTCGCCCGATTCCAGGCTAAACGATGCGTCCGACAACCGCAGCGAACCGTCCGCATCCCTGACCGTCAGGTTATTTACGGTGAGCAGCGGCTTTCGTGCGGTTTTGGGACGCTCAATATTAAGGCTGATCTTCTGCCCGACCATAAACTCGGTCAACGCCTCAGGGGTGGTTTGATCCTTGCGCACGGTTGCGACGTGCCGCCCTTGCCTCAGTATCGCGACGCGATCCGACAGCGCCATCACCTCATTGAGCTTATGAGTGATCATGATTATAGCCGCGCCGCCTTCGCGCATCCGGCGCAGTATATCAAACAGCCGATCCGCTTCCTGGGGCGTGAGCACCGCCGTAGGCTCGTCGAGTATCAGTATGTTCGCGCCGCGATAGAGCACCTTGAGTATCTCGACGGTCTGCTTCTGAGACACCGACATATCGCTGACTCGGCGATCAAGCTCGACGTCCAGGCCGTAACGCTCGCTTAACGCTCGAACGTCGGCGCGCACCATGGACGACGACTGACCGCGCTGGCGCGGCAGGCCCAGTATGATATTCTCCTGCGCGGTAAACGGCTCGACCAGCTTGAAATGCTGATGGATCATGCCGACGCCCAGCCGCCGCGCGTCGTTCGGCGTGCGGATGTCCTCGCGTTTGCCGTTCACGAATATCGCGCCGCTATCCGGGCGATACAGCCCGGTGATCATATTCATCAGCGTCGTCTTGCCGGAACCGTTCTCGCCCAGCAGCGTCAGTATCTCGCCGGGATACAGTTCGGCGTCGATCGCGTCGCACGCCGTCAGCGATCCGAACGTCTTGGTCAGGCGTTTCAGTTCGAGAACGGGCGTGACATCCAAAAAAGGGCGAACGGACTCCGAATGAAGTCCGTTCGCCGTGGCGGTTATGCCTGTTTTCATTTCACGATAAGGCCTTCGACCAGCCAATCGATTGAGGTGATTTCGGCGTCGGTCAGACGCTGTCCAGTCTGGACGCGCACCGCGCCGGTGTTGTCCTTGATCTCGCCGTCGAACACGTCAAACTCGCCGGAGAGGATCTTCGCTGCCGCTTCGTCGATAAGCGCCTGTGCGCGAGGATCGTTGTTTGCGGTCAGCTCCGACAGCCCGACGAGGCCTTCCTTCATGCCCATGAACGAGTTCTCCGGCGTCCACGCGCCGTCGATGACGGACTGTACCGCCGCAGTCACGTACGCGCCCCAATTCCAAATGGGCGAGCACAGTTCCGCGTCCGGCGCGTCGTCGCTCATGTCGGCGTTATAGCCCACGCCCCACACGCCGCGGTTCTGCGCCGCGATCTGTGGCATAGAGGTATCCTGATGCTGGGCGATTACGTCGCAGCCCAGATCAAGCAGCGCCTCGGCGGCCTGGCGTTCGACGGTCGGGTCATACCATGTGCTGGTGTACTGGATATAGACCTCGGCTTCCGGATTGACGGATCGCACGCCCAGCGTGAACGCGTCCGCGCCGCCGTTCACTTCGGGGTTGCTGAACGCTGCGACATAGCCGATCTTGCCCGACTGTGTCTTGAGCCCCGCCGCGATGCCGCTCAGGTAGCGCGGCTGGTATATGCGGCCGAAATAATTGTTGAAATTGACGCCGTTTGACTTATAGCCGGAGCAATGGCTAAATATGACGTTCGGATACTCGGCGGCCAGCGCCTCGGTGTAGTCCATAAACCCGTATGATGTGGTGAATATGATCTGGCAGCCCTGTTCAATCAGCTCAAGAATAGCGTTTTCACAGGCCGCGTCTTCTGATACATTGGTCTTGTAGAGCACTTGTTCATCGGTCAGGCCCAGTGCGGCCTGCATGGCCAGCGTGCCCTGGTGATGTGCGTATGTATAACCCTTGTCGCTCACGTCGCCGATATACACGAAACCGACCTTTAGCTGATCCTTGGGTACAGGCGCGAACTCGGCGTTTGCGCTTAACATGCTGAATGAACAGAGCGCGAGAACCAGCGCGGCGATAATCGCAACACGCCTAGCATTGCTGTGCATGGCAATCTCCTCCTCTAACACCTTGGGACGGCGTTCGGCCGCCCGTTAACTTGTTCATTATACGCCATCGTTCGATCAATTTCAACAACATAATATGGTTGCTGCGCTATAAACGACAATCCCCCTCGCCCATGGGCTGCGGGGGATTGCGCCGCCATTATGACGGTATGACGCCCTTTTTCAATACAATGTTGGCGTACAGCGCGCCCTCGCCCGTCTGCACGACCGCGTAAGCCTGCTTCGCGCGCTCGTAGAACGCGAAACGCTCGACGTTCTCGATCTTGGCCTCCGGCGCGTATTTTGCTATTATCGCGCGGTAATCGGCCCAGATCGCCGGACTATCTCCTACCGGATCGCCCGGAACCACCTGCATCAGCGCGACCGGAGCCTCGACGTAAGTATCCAGCGGATACAGCGCGAGTATGGCGTCCAGCAGCGCGGGTATCGGCTGGCCGTCGCAGCGTACGAGCCGCTTACCCATAGCCGCGCCTGGGAAGTTACCGTCGCCCAGCGCCAGTTCGTCGCCGTGCCCCATCTCATCCAATATCTTCAGCAATTCAGGCGGAATCAATGGTGATATACCTTTGAGCATAACGATTCACTCCCAGCTACTATATGAGCGTCTCCGCGTCGTTTGAGATCGACACCTCGTCTACGCTGCGGATGCCCCAGCGCGCTAGCACCAGTTCCGATTTTTCCTTACCCGGACCGACGGCGACGAGTATGTTATCGTCCCTGATGCCGGTGACGGTACCATGCATACCGCCGATCGTCGTGACACGGTCGCCTACCTTCAGGTTCGCGAGCATGTCCTTGACCTGCTTATCCTTCTTGCGCTGCGGACGAATCATCATGAAGTACAGCGCTACGCCGATCAGTAGGAACGGCACGAACTGCAGCACCATCGCCACAGGGCTGATGGCTTCCGCAGTCTCGGCCGCTGCGGGATCAATAACGGCGTCGGTCACGGCTGGCGCCACGTCGGATACCGCGTCCAAAAGCGTCCATAGTTTTCCGGTCAGGAGATTCATCGTTAATACACACCGCCTTATTGTATTTGTCCAACCAACTCATCCTTATTATACCTGTCTCGATATTCCGGCGCAATGACGTAATGAAGGTAATTAGGAAAGTTCACCGAATGTTCATGAATTTCAGTATGATCGGCTCCGCTCTTGCAATTACCGCAAGCATCTGCTTTAATAGCAAGCGACAACCACCGTCGAAGAGGAGGTAATTCGCTATGCTCTCCGCGTTACAGAATCGGCAATGCGCGCAGCTTATCTACGGCACGGGCAACCTCGCCAAGCTTTCATCCATGAAAACCGCTCTTGCACCTCTAGGCATTCAAATCATCGGCTTTAATGAAACGGGAGCTCCCCTGCCGGATATAGTCGAAAACGGCGGCACGCCTTTGGAGAACGCCAGGATCAAGGCGCTGGCGTATTACGATGTATTGAAGAGGCCTGTGTTCGCTTGCGATTCGGGATTGTATATTGAAGGATTACCCGGCGACGAGCAGCCGGGCGTGCATGTCCGCATGGTTGGCGGCAAGCGGCTGAACGACGACGACATGATTGAACACTATTCGGCCATTGCCGGGCGCTTAGGCGGCAAGGCTGCGGCGCGATACATGAATGGAATCTGCCTTATTATGGACAGCGGCAGAATCTATGAGCATTTCGGAGACGATATCGCCGGCGAGCCGTTCTATATAACATCAGTGCCGCACAGCAGGCGCGTGCCAGGCTTCCCTTTGGACAGTCTGTCGGTTCACATACCCAGCGGCAGGTATTACTTTGACGGGGATTGTGTCACCGGGGACGTTGGGATCTTTGACGAAGGGTTTCGGGCGTTTTTTCGCAAAGCGCTGGCTGAATCCGCGTAATGGAGTTTATGCCGCGGACAGGTGCGGGTAATGACGTGGAACATGGCAAAAATCCCGAGGTATTCCCTCGGGATTCCAAATGGAGCGGGTGATGGGAATCGAACCCACGTATCCAGCTTGGAAGGCTGGTGTTCTACCATTGAACTACGCCCGCCTGTTTGCGTTTAGCCACAGCATAATACCATCTTCTGATTATGTTGTCAATATTTTTGCGCGATCTCCAACGCGATTG
>JAISBH010000068.1 GCA_031266295.1 Oscillospiraceae bacterium
GACCCTGCGAAGGGCTATCCGCCCTTTCGAATCCTGACCAGGCTTCGCCTGGACCATCGTGATACACAATCTACCGGCTTCGGACTGCCGGTTGTACCTGGATAGTCTGTTCCAGAACGCAACCCGTTCCCCGTTTCCTCGTTCCAAGACCCGGGGGAGGTCGGGAGGGGGACCTCAGTCCCCTTCCCGAAGGCGCGGATGCGCCGTGTTCGCAATGGTAAATTCGGTCAAATCCGCGAAATCGCTTGCAATGCGGCGCGGAAAATGTTATACTGGCGGTCGCTCGAAGAGTATTCGAGCAATTGACTTGCCGCTGGAAAGGTTGTTGACGATGAAAGAAGGCATCCATCCCAAGTATACCACTGCCACAGTGCGCTGCGTTTGCGGCGAGGCGTTCGAGACCGGTTCCACGAAAAAGGAACTGCGCGTGGAAATCTGCTCCAAGTGCCACCCGTTCTTCACGGGTAAGCAGAAGCTGATTGATACCGGCGGACGCGTCGACCGTTTCAAGAAGCGCTACGGGCTGTAATTGGCAGCGGCGAAGCGTTGAATATTCAGGGGCACAGTGAAAAGCTGTGTCCCTATGTTGGTAATATTGACTGGAGATGATCAGCATCAATAACACCAAGACAGATAAACCCGCGCGTCCACCCGACATAGGCGGACAGGCCGTAATCGAAGGCGTGATGATGAAGTCGCCCGAAGCTATCGCCATATCGGTGCGCAGGCCGGACGGTTCTATTGCGCGCGCGTATCAGAAATATGTCGCCCCCTCCAAGAAATACAAGCAATTGGGCTGGCCGGTCATCCGCGGCATAGTCAATATGGCTCTTATGCTGATGCTTGGCGTTACAACCCTCGACACATCAACGAAACTACTGGGACTGGAGACCGAGGAACCCGGCAAGTTCGAGAAGTGGCTGAGCGAACGCTTGGGGTTAGGTATCGAAAAGATCGTAATGGGCGTGGCCGTGGTGCTGGCCCTTGGACTGTCGATGCTGCTGTTCATGGTGATTCCAAGCGGCATTGCGTCGCTGATCAACGGACTGACGTCAAATCTGCTGGTTGTGAACCTGTGCGCCGGGATTATGCGTGTCGCTATACTAATTGGTTATATCTGGGCGACGGGACTTATCCCTGATATGAAGCGCGTATACATGTATCATGGTGCAGAACATAAGACCGTTCACTGCCACGAGCATGGACTGCCGCTCACGCCTGAGAACGCGCGGCGGTTCACTACATTGCATCCGCGCTGCGGTACCAGTTTCCTATTATTGGTAATGGTTATATCCGTGCTGCTGGGCGCGATTGCGGATCAGCTGATATACCTGATATTCGGCATCGCACGATTGTCGTTCCCGCTGCGGTTGCTTCGTAGCCTGATTACGTTGCCGCTGGTGGCCGGTGTATCATATGAGACGCTGCAGGGTCTGGCACATTCGAGCAGTCTCCTCGCGCGCGCGCTGCGCTGGCCGGGGCTGATGCTGCAACACCTGACCACCCGAGAACCGGACGACTCGATGCTGGAGATCGCGATAGACGCGATGCTGCGCGCGATGCACGGTCCGCGAGACGCTGAAGCCCAGTCGGTGACGGACTCTTCGCCCATCACGGCGCCCATGGAAGAGATAACGCCCGAACCCGGGTCGGGTTTGGAACCGGAGGTAAAACCCGCGTCATGACGATAACCGGTACGTCCATCCGCGACGCTCTGCGTGAAGGCGTCCAACAACTGGTCAGCGCCAATGTGCCCGACGCCGAGGCTGACGCAGGTTGGATGCTGGAACATGTGACCGGATTTCCACGGATGCTGCTCGCCATCAACCGCGAATCGCTGACTGCGGAGCAAGCCACGCGTTACTCGACCTTATTGGGTAAAAGAGCGCGGCGCACACCCTTACAATACCTGCTGGGCGAGGTTCAGTTTGCTGGCGTAACCATCAAGGTGGAACCAGGCGTGTTGATTCCGCGTCCCGAAACAGAGCTGCTCTATAAACGGAGCGAGGCGTTCCTGAAGAATCTGTCAGGCAAGCTCGATCTGCTTAAAATACCGAGCACGCCGAAATCGATGAGGCGTTCCGGTCGTTTGCGTATACTCGACCTGTGTTCCGGTTCAGGAGCATTGGCCGTCGCGTTGGGCAAGAGATTTCCCAAAGCGGATGTATTTGGCCTGGATATCGCCGAAGAAGCCTGCAGTCAAATGGTAACAAACGCCCGCCTGAATGGCGTCTATACCGCCTGCTTCCAGAGCGATTTGCTGGAACAGTTCAACGACATAACTTTTTTCAACGGATTCTTCCACGCAATTGTATGCAACCCGCCGTACATACCTAGCGGCGAGATACCATCGCTGCAGCCGGAGGTTCTGTGCGAACCGCTTATCGCGTTGGACGGCGGAGCGGATGGGCTGGACTTCTATCGGCGCATCGCGGCGGGTGCGTCCCGGCTGATTGATCCCAACGGCGCGCTGTTCCTCGAGATCGGGAAAGGTCAGGCCGATGCGGTGCGTGGTATGCTACAGCCGCACTTTGAGACGATATATGTGGAATCCGACTGGAACGACATCCCGCGCGTGGTCAGCGCCATTAATCCCAAAGGTGGATAATTACGTTTTAATATGGATTTAAAGCAACGATTTGTAGAGATTGACAACCGGCTGCGGGAGCTGGACGCAGCGCTGGCGCAGCCGGACGCGTATTCAAATCCGGAGCAGACCGCGCAATGGATGCGCGAACAATCGCAGCTGCAACCCATCTCCGATGCATGGCGCGCGTACGAAGCGCTGGAGTCGCGTATCGCTGAGGCCGAGGCCACGCTCGCCGACGCTGGGCTGGTTGAGTTGCACGAGCTGGCCGAATCAGAGCTGGACGAACTCCTTCCCATGCGCGCTGAAAGCTGGCGCGGCGTGACGCGAATGTTGATCCCAGCCGACCCCAATGACGCACGCAGCGTGGTTTTGGAGGTGCGCGCCGGAGCGGGCGGAGAAGAAGCGAGTCTGTTCGCGGCGCTGCTGCTGCGGATGTACACACGATACGCAGAACGTCGTCGCTGGCGCGCTGAACCCATAGACGTAAACGAAACCGATCTCGGCGGTATAAAAGAAGCGGTTGTGATGATCTCGGGCGTGGGCGCTAACGGGAGGCTCAAGTTCGAGAGCGGCGTGCATCGCGTTCAACGCGTGCCAACAACGGAATCGGGCGGGCGCATACACACATCGACCGCGACGGTAGCAGTACTTCCCGAGGTCGAGGACGTCGATATCACAATCAACCAACAGGATCTGCGCATTGACGTTTACCGCACGGGCGGTCACGGTGGTCAACACGTCAACACTACGGATTCATCGGTGCGTATCACCCATATCCCCACGGGTATCGTCGTGATTTGCCAGGACGAACGTAGCCAACTTCGCAACCGCGAGAAGGCGATGCGTGTTCTTCGAGCGCGATTGTATGACCGCGCCCAAGGCGCGCAGAACGCCGCGATGTCAGCACAGCGGCGCGATCAGGTCGGCACCGGTGACCGCAGCGAACGCATACGCACATATAATTTCCCTCAAGGGAGGATTACAGATCACCGCATCGGCTATACTCGCTACAACGTGGAGGCGTTCCTCGACGGCGATTGCGACGACGTATTCGACGCGCTGATCGCCGTCAACGAGGCGGAACGAATCGCGAGCATTGAGGCCGCGATATGACAATCGTCGCTTCCCCGAGCGAGCAGGAATACGACTCATCAAGCGGATTGTCCATCAAACTATTTCAAGCGGTGCGGTTGATCCAGCAAGGCGAACTGGTCGCCTTCCCTACTGAAACGGTATACGGCCTTGGCGCGGACGCTACCAACCCGGACGCGGTTGCTAAGATATTTAAGGCAAAAGGTCGCCCGACCGACAACCCGCTAATTGTCCATATTGCCAGTGCCGATATGTGGGCTACGTTCGCGCGCGGTATCGACAGCCGTGCGTTGTCGTTAGCCGAGCGGTTTTGGCCAGGCCCGCTGACTATCGTTCTCCCTCGAACGGATGCTGTGCCTGACGCCGTCACGGCGGGATTGGATACCGTCGGTGTGAGGATGCCGTCACATACACTGGCGTTGGCGTTGATCCGGGAGTCAAGGCGTCCCCTCGCCGCTCCAAGCGCGAACCGCAGCGGTCGTCCCAGTCCAACTACCGCGCAAGCCGTGCTCGATGATATGGGCGGCATAATCCCGATGATTCTGGATGGTGGGCCGTGCAGCGTCGGCGTTGAGTCCACTGTGCTGGATCTGTCGGGTGTAACGCCGATTGTGTTACGCCCAGGCGGCGTAACTGTTGAGGCGTTGCGCGAATATTTACCTGACTTGACCGTTGATCCATCCACGCTCTCACCTTTATCCGACATTCAAAAGGCGGCTTCACCCGGCATGAAGTACCGCCATTATGCGCCGCACATACCGCTGACCATTGTGACAGGCGAACGCCAAGCCAGCATTTTGGCACTTCAATATGATGACGCTATCACGAAGGGTGAAACGCCCCTTCTTCTCACAACGAATGAGATGGCGCAGGCCTTGTCTCCGCGCCGCTGCATAACCTTAGGTTCACATAACGACATTGAACGCGTCTCGTCACAACTGTTCGGGGCGCTACGCGGCATTGATGAGTCCGGAGCGACCGTTGCGTTTGCGGAATCATACCCCATCGAGGGCGCGGGTCTTGCACTGATGAACCGGCTGCTTCGCGCGGCTGGTTTCAATATCGTTAATTCAAATTATACTTCGTAACGCTAAGAAGAATAATGATCGTCCATGAGCTGCGCTCGCATATAATGTGCGGGGGGCGATGTTTATGTGTTTATTCAGAGGCAGGCACGGACGGTTGAAGCGGCTGTGGCTCTTCATGGCAGCTGTGCTTATAGGATTGCTATTGTTCTTCGACTTCAATCTGAAGCCGATTATACTGTCGATGGCGTCGGCACAGGCGCGCGTGATGGCCACAAACGCGTTAAACACGGCCGTATATGAGTTGATGCGCGAGAAGATCACTTACCAGGATCTGGTAACGATGATCAAGGACAATGAGGGGCGAATAGCTATGCTCCAGGCCGACACCATGCGCATGACCGAACTGGGCGCTCGAGCCGCGCTGCTGGCTCAGCGCAACCTGAACGAACTGTCCACCGCCGATCTGCGCATACCCATCGGCGCGACCACGGGGATAAGGCTGCTGGCCGGACGCGGCCCGGGCGTGCATGTGAACATAATCCCTATGGGATCTGCAACAGTTGAGTTCATCGACGACTTCTCAACGGCGGGGATCAACCAGACGCGGCATCGCATCTACTTACGCATCAACGCGACGGTGCGCATGGTCATACCCACCGCGTCCTCAGTATCGGACGCGTCGACGCAAGTGCTGCTATCGGAATCCATACTGATAGGTCAGGTGCCTGGTACATACGCCAATGTCGCGCCGGACAACATACTGGATTTAACGCCTTAGGCGTAGGAGATTATCATTCATCGTACAGCTCAGCAGTGACAGGCGATGTACCGTGAATGCAAGATCGAATGGCGAGAGAACGTCTTCGCCGCGCTTCTGGCCGTTTCGGCTAAGGATCGGATTTTACAATAACCAGCCAGATCATGCTGCGATCGGTAACAACCGGAGACCAATCGGAAGCTACGCTAAAAGGCCGTCCTGCTGCTGTTTTCAACGGCAAGGCGGCCTTTTAGCGACAATAAGTTTAGCCCGACGCAGGAGGATGTTTGAGTCTGTTAGAAAAATCTCGCGTGGATCTTGGGATGTCTTTTCTATCCCGATCCCGCTGCGTGATTTTCCGAACGTGTCTTAGAACTTGTATTCCTTCGGCGGAGCGGCGAAGCTTTCGATTTTGGCGGCGACGTTCTTGAGGTAGAATACCTCATAGACGCCGTCGCCCACGTGGTACATGCCCTTGAGCATCGGTATGGCGTCCAGCATGGCTTGGCGCGACGCGTCGCTGTCGTCCTGCACGGCCTCGCCCGCTATGCGGATCCACGAGCCGTCTTTCGCCGTCGCGGAAATTTCCGTCTTGGGATTGGCCAACAGCTGCTTCCAAACGGGTTTTTTGTTATTCGTGCAGAAATAGAGCTTGCCGCCGATGATCGCGGCCGCCCCAAACGGCCTCACACGCGGCTGCCCACCATCGTCGGTCGCGATGTAAAAGGTGCCTGCGTCTTGCAAAAACTTCAAGACTTCTTCCATGGTGCATGTACTCCCTTCATTCTCCCGGTTCGTTTCCGGATTGGTTCGCCGCATTTCCGGAGATTTTGCTTCCGGCAAATCGTACGGTTCTCACATCATATTCGGCTGTCCCGATAAAATTCCTCCACCATTTTTCAACGAATCCATCCTTGTGCAAGATATTGATGGAAACCGCCGCATTTTCGCCATGAAATTTATTTTAGTATGCGCTATCATGGTATCGCAGGAATCAAATTAAAGAATCGGCTTAAGAGGAATCGATTGAGAAAACAAAACGCGCCGTCCCAAAGGGAGGTTATCGATTGAATCCAAAATATTCTATCGAGCATCTGGATTTATCCGCCGTGCCGTTCAGCCGTAGGCTGGCGCGGCTGATGGTGCTGTACGGCTATGTGTCGCTGGACGGCGATGCACCGGACATAAAATCCTTCTTCATCAGCTACACCAATTCCGTGACCGACGGTTCCAGCCGCTACGACCTGATTCGCTTCACGCCGACGCGCAGCGGGCAGCCCGTCGAATGCCGCTACCAGTGCGATCCCGGCAAGCTGACGATTGAGGCGGACGACGGCGCGTATGGTAGCGTTGAAGTCGTGTTTGACGGGTACGAGCGTCTGCTTTTCCGGGCAAGCGGCGGATTAGGGCTGCGGTTCCATATCGTGTTCGAGCCGCACGAGCAGTTTATGGATCGGCTGGACGGGGACGGCACGGTATACGCCGCGTTTCCAACAATCGGCGCGTTCCTGTTCAAGGCCGTTAAGGGTACGCAGGCGAATAATGGTCATTGGGACGCATGGCGCATATTGCCCGAGGAGACAAATATTGATTGGTCGCCGGATGGCGGCGATCTGTTGGGTTATGTGCAGTACGCGTACGAGCTGGTTGAGCAACCCGACGCGCTGGGGGACGTGGACGTACTTGCGCGAGAGAACCGCACCGACTTCGACAACTGGGCAAGCAAGTACGAGCCTGTGCCCGAGAAATACGCACATCTGCGGCTGTTCGCAGCGTATGTCGTTTGGATCTGCTATTTGGCGCCCAAAGGGCAAGTCAAAACGCCGATGATCTATTTCCTGCGCACGGGTGGACTGATGCGCGCGATGGGCTGGCACCAAAGCTATCACGCAATGGCGTTGTGGCGAGATCTCGACCTTGCAGTAGACCTGCTGTATTCGATGTTCACCCAGCAGGACGCGTACGGCATGATCCCGGACAGCGTGTCCGACCGCTATGTGACGATGCTCGCACCGAAACCGCCTTTCCAGGGATTCGCGTTGAGTTATATCTTGGACCACGTGGGGTTGGACACACTAACCGTCGCACATGCCGAAAAGCTCTACGAGCCCATGTGCCGCTGGGCGACCTACTGGCTGACGTTCCGCGACCGTGACCATGACGGCCTGTGCGCCTATGTGCACGGCGACGAGTCCGGATGGGACGACGCGTCCATCTTCTCAAAGGGTATGCCTGTGATCGCGCCGGATTTAGCGGCGTTCCTAATCTTGCTGATGGAGGCGTGCGGCAAACTCGCGAAGCGACTTGGCCGAGACGCAGAATCCGTCGAATGGCTGGCTAAGTCGAAAACGATGCTGACGAAGATGCTACGCACGCTGTGGAATGGTCATAAGTTTATCTGTATAAAGGAAGACACTCGAGAGATCATCGACGTGGAATCCATTGCGGTGTATCAGCCCATCATACTGGGGATGCGCCTGCCGGAAGAAATCCGAAACGCCATCGGTCGGGCGGTTTACGATCCCGAGACATTCTTCACCCACACGGGCTTCGCGTCCGAAAGCCAGAAAAGCCCGCTGTACGACGTGACGTACGGCTCTTTCATGCTGGGGATGATTTTAGCCCCCGTTCAATTGATGATGACGGTTGGCTTGTGGAATGCGGACCAAAAGGAAGTCGCGGCGGCGAACGCGCGCAACATCCTGGAAGCCGCGCTGGACGTCGGCCCGCAGACCATCTTCCGCAGTCCGCATCAGAAGAACCCGAAGCCGACCGGCGCGCGTGCCGTGCTCCCACCGATGAAGGAAGGTATGCGCTGGATGCCCGGTGGTTACGGCAGCTGGGGCGCGGGCGTGTTCCTGATACTCGGCAGCCTACTCTGGCACGCGGAACAGGAAAACGACGTAAGACGCGCGGCTGCATCCGCCGAAAAGGAGGCGTGATCATAACATGATACTCTTTGGAAGCAACCTGCCGCTCGACCTCACCGGCGTGCCGTTCACGCGCAAGGGCGCGTTTGTCTCCGTATACCAAAATCCGCAGGACGGTAAGCTCTATCTTTCGCACTTGCGCAGCGAGCCGGTCGGGAACAAGCGGCCCAATCTGATGGAGCTGTCATTTATGCGCGGCGCGGAAACGTTGCCTTTCTGGTATGAGTCCGACGAGGCCGTATTGACCGTCCACACGCCCAAAGGCGTCGCGCGATTTACATACGACGGCGAACAAATCCTCCGCGTTCAGCTTGAGGGAATCTCCCTGCGCGTGACATACGAACCCGAGATGCACGAGGGCGCGGACGTGCGCGCGGCTGACGAACTTGAGGTCGGCCTGAATTTCCTGGGCAAACTGCTGTTTAAGGGCATAGCGGGCGAGTTTACCACAAACGCGCGCTGGAATTTCCGCGAGGTAAGGCCGTTCCCGTTCATCGTGGACGTCACGCCCGGCGCTGACGGCAAGGCTGAGTTGGCCATCCACGAATACTACACAAGCGGTCTCCCGAACGAAACGTACCGCCCGTTCGACGTGTGCGCCGCCGACAGCCGCGCGGAGTTCGAGGCGTACATCTCGCGGTATTCGACCGTGCCCAAGATCTGGAACCGGGCGGCGCGCATCGCGGCGTGGGTCGTGTGGTCGCACACGATGGGTCCACGCGGCTCTATCACGGAACCCATCCTATACATGCATAAGCTCCTGCTCGTGCGGACCTTCGTATGGCATCACAGCTTCGCGGCGCTGTCCGCGCTATCGGACGTAAAGGCCGCGTGGCAGTTCCTGCTGGCGTTCTTCCAGTTCCGCGGCTCGAAATACGGCGGATTGCCGGATCATTCGTCGGACCAGATGCAGAGCAACTGGGTCTCCACAAAGCCGCCGCTGTTCGGCTATCCGCTGTGCCAGATACTCGACGAGCGCGACACCTCCGCGCTGACGCGCGCGGACTATCAACGCGCGTGGGATATGCTTAAGCCCTACCGTGAATGGCGGTTTCGGCATCACGACCACGCAGGGACGGGTTTCCCGGCGTACTACCATGTAGACGAATCCGGCTACGACGAGGCGACGCTGTTCGAGGCGGGACTGCCGCTGATCTCGCCGGATTTGATCGCGTACATGATCCTCCTGGACGAGGGACTGTCGAAGCTGGCGGATCGGCTGAATCTGCCCAGCGAATCCGCGTTCCATCGAAGTGAAAGCGCGCGTCTGCTGGATTTCCTGGTGAACGTGTTGTGGGACGGCGAGCAGTTTCGCGCGAAGGTTGTCAAGACTGGCGAACTGTATGCGTGCGGCTGCGCGGCTCAGTTGCAGCCAATCCTGCTGGGAAAGCGGCTGCCCCAGCGTATCATAGACCGAATCAAGGAGCGCGTGCTGGATGAAACCGAATACCTTACGCCGTATGGCGTGACGTCCGAAAACATGAAAAGCCCGCGTTTCTGCGCCATGTCATTCACGCGCGGGCCGGTGATCGCCCCGGTGAACTGCCTCATCGCGTCCGGACTGTACGACGCAGGCGAGGCAGAAGCCGCGCGTGAGATCGCGGGGCGCTATCTCCAGGCTATGGCGCAGTACGGTCCCGTGCTCGGCGCGTCCAGCGTGCGTGTGGACCCGCTGACGTTCCAACAGTTGCCGCCATACGAGAAAGGCCCTATCGGCAGCCCGCTCACGCCGTGGGCGGCGTCCATCTTCCTGTACATGGCGGAGATTTCCCCCAGGCACCCATATAAATGTCTAACAAACGTCCCTTCGCTCATGGATTATGATACGGAAAGGAAAACCATCATGAAGATCGCAGTCATCGGCGCAACGGGCAAGGCCGGCGCGCTCATCGCAAAGGAAGCCGCAGATCGCGGGCACGAGGTTACGGCCATCGTGCGCGACCAGTCCAAACTGACCGACAAGCGGTACTCCGTCCTGAGCAAGGACATTTTCGACATCGCGCCGGAGGACGTGAAGGGCTACGACGCCGTCGTTTCAGCGTACGGCACAGGTTTTGATCCGGAGAGTGCGAAGGGGCATGTCAAGGCCGGGGAACACCTGATCGGCGTTTTTTCCCAAACGCCAGACGTGCGGCTGCTTATCGTCGGCGGCGCAGCTAGCCTTTACACCGACCCAAAGAAGAAACATCGCGTGCTGGAGGCCATCCCGCCAGAATGGCGGCCGGTGCCTGAGAATCAGGCAAAAGTGCTGGAAGCGCTGAAGGCTTCCACGGTTAAATGGACGTTTTTCTCCCCGGCGGGATTGTTCGACGCGAACGGTGGTCGCACGGGCACCTACACGCCTGGCACGGACTTCGCGCTCAAGAACGCGAGCGGTGAGAACTACATCAGCTACGCTGACTACGCCGTAGCGATGGTGGACGCAATCGAATCCGGCGAGCACGTCGGAGTGCGGTTCACCGCTGTATCCGACAGGAAGCCCAAGGACAAGGATGCCTACTACGGCATCGAGAAAAAGAAGCCCACGTTCGAGGGCATCTCCCGCTACAAGCCTCCCTTCAACTTTGAACTGGCGGGCAAGCAGTTCCATATCTTGATGGATTTCGGACGCGATATCGACGTGGAGTTTGTCTCCGGTACGCGGCTTATCTGGAAGCAGGGCGACGATCCGGCGTACGATACGACCTACGAGTGCGCAAAGGGTGCGGCACTGTGCTACTTCATCAACTTTGAACCGAAACAAATCAAGCCGCGCACGGGCATCACGCTGATTGCAGATCTTCAAACGAACCTCGTGACCGTCTGCTACGCCAAGACGCGCTTCCACCAGCTGCATCCGACGCTCGTCCAGACGACGTTCGACTTCGGCGCGATTGAAGTGGACGGCGTGAAGCCCGGCAAGAAGCGCCACGGCTACACGACGGACCTCGTCGGCAAGCGTATCCACTGGAAATACGCCCCCGAATGGTCGATTATCCACGTCTACTACCACCCGTATTATATGCGCGGCACGTTTACGCCGGACATGATCGCGCGGATGGAACAGTCGCCCGAACAGCGAGAAGGTTGGGAGGGCAACCCCTACGACGAACGTACGAACTACATCAAGCTTCGCGACGGGCTGTACCTCATTGAGTGCTCCGAGCATTCGATGGCGCGCCGCGACGTGCCGGGTAACAGCCTCTTATTCCTGATGGATACGCGCCGCGTGCATGACGTAGGCCGCTCATTCGGTCACACGGGCCAGTTCGGCGGGGAGGGCTACTTGCCGGAAAACTACCTGTTCGGCGCGTTCGGTGAGTTCGTGGAGTCCGACGGTACGGTGGAAAGCAGCCCGCCTTTCTATCAGATATAAGTCGGATATAATTTCGGTATTAACATCGGTCGAAACAGCGACGAGTCTCTGTCGACTGTTAGAAGGGAGTTAAGATTATGGCGGAGAAACCGTATTTCGGGATACATGGCGCGGCGCCTAAATTCGAGGGGATGAGCCGCTACCGCGATCCGCTGAACTACGACCTTGCGGGGCGATCGTTCTGTTTGACGTTCGACGACGGTGAAGGCGTATTCGTCGAGTTTAAGACGGGCGACGTACTGCTGTACGCGCCGTTTGGCACAGCGGGCACGATTGAGCGCTACGATTGCGCAAAGGGCGCGCAGACCGTCTACTTCGTCAACTTTGAATTAACGGCGAAAAAACCGCGCACGAACATCACGCTGATCCTCGACACGGAGGAGCATCTACTCACGCAGGTGACGACGATCACGGGCTTTGACGAGAAGTACCCCTACCTGTGCGACAGTTCGTTCAAGTTCGGCACAGCGTTGACCGCCGGACTGGAGCCGCCCGCCGGAAAGCGTCACGCGTTTACGCGGGATCTCATCGGCAAGCGCATCCATTGGCATTACGCGCCCGACGTCGAGATCGTGCACATCTATTACTGTGCGGACTACTGCCGTGTGATGATGCCCCCCGGCGTCAAGTGGGGGGACATACCCGCCGCAGACTTTAATGCCATGCTGGAAGGAAAGCCCTACGACGAGAAAGCTGCATACATCAAAATCAAGGAGAACCTATATCTCGTGAGCGTCGTCGAGCAGAACATGGCCAAAACAGGCTTCACGGGCAACAGCCTCTTGTTCCTCATCGATACCCACCGCGTGCACGACGTGGGCCGCTCGTTCGGCCACACGGGGTATGGCACGCCCGAGGGCGTCCGCAGCGAGAACTATATCTTCGGCGCATTCGGCGATTTTGTTGAATCGGACGGCTATTGGGAAGCCAAGCCGAACATCTACCTGAATAAGCAAGATTAAGGAGATAACATGCCAAGGCATACATACCCGCAATTTACGCCGGAAGAGATTTTATCGCTTGTCGAAGCACGCAAGGATTACAACACGGGAGGTTTGGACGTAAACCGCCCGGCGTTCGACGAATCGCTGCCAGGAAAGACGCTGACGCTGCGCTATGACGACGGACGCGAACTCGCGTACGCGTTCCAAGATGTGCACGCGCTTGTGTGGACGGAGAACGGCTCGTCTCATGCGGAATATTATGAGGCGCTTCGAGCGGACGACCATACACTGCTCGTCGTGCATAAGGTCAACGGATCGAACCCGCCGCAAGCGCATATCGTCGTGCTGGAGACAGATACGCGCCTCGTGACCACGTTCTTCAGCAAAATCGGCAACGCAGTCTCCACGCGCGAGGTGGATCGCGAGATTGTCTTTGGGTATTTTTATGAAAACAACACGGAAGACGTGCCCGCTCCGGAAGCGCGCCATTCCCTCACGCGCGATCTCATCGGTCGTTCCATCATCTGGACGTATGGACCTCAGTTCACGATCCAGCACATCTACGCATCCGAATGGTATTCCTGTTTCGTGGACTTCAACAGCTTCATCGGTGGCGCGGTGTTGTCCTCGCCGTGCAACTACGTAAAGATCAACGATCATCTCTACATCTATTCCTGGGTGGAGACGGAGGGCGCGGGCATACAGGGCTTCGCGCTGATGAACCTGCTTGATATGCACGACGTTGGCTGCTTCTTCGGCATCAACGGAAGCAGTCAGTTCGAGTGCTACACGTTCGGCGCATTCGGCGAGGACGCGGGCAGCACGGCGAATCTATTCATCCCCAACGATTACGCCGTGGATCAGCCCTGGCCACCGAAACTGCCCAAGCATCTCCGCAAAATGTTGGATCTGCCCGAGGATGCACCAGAAGGTTCGGACGATGCGCCGAAGGGAACGGACGAAGAGTCCGCGCCGCCTGCATCCGGATTGGCGACGTGCGACCGCGCGCAGCCCAAGCATCCGTCCAGTTCATCCTTCCTGCTGCGCCCCTACCGCCCCGGCGCGTTCAACCCGGATATGCCGACGGACGAAATCTACGCGCTGGCGGAGCGGTCCGTCGACGGCATGACGTACAACCATGGCGGATTGGAAGGCCGGCGGCTGCCGTTCACGGATTCGCTCTCGGGCATGACGCTTACAATCGCGCTGGACGACGGCGCGGGGACGCTGCCCCATACGTTCATCGACAAGCACCATCTTATCTGGACGGATTCCGGCGGCGCGGAACATACGGAATACTACGAGGCCATCGAGATCGACCGAAACATATTCATGGCCGCGTATATGCGCAAGGGGAGCCGACCCGTCACGTCCGTGACCGCCGTGCTGGATTTAAGATACAACATCGCGACGGTGATCACGGCGGCGATCGGCGCGCTGCCGTTCGCGCGGGACGTGGATCAGCGCATCCTAAGCGGCGTGATCCTCCGCGAGGGCGCGTTCCCGCCGCTCGCGTGGCGGCATCAGCCCACGCGCGACTTGATCGGCAAAACGTACGGCTGGAGTTACCGCGACGACATGACCAGCCAGCACATATACGCCTCGCCGTACGGCGTCGCGTGGGTGATACTCCAAGGCCCCGGCGCGGGTTCGCTGGGCAGCGCGCCATGCAAGTATTACAAGGTGAACGACCATGTGTACCTGTATACGTGGATCGAGTCGTACGGATCGGGCCAGCAGGGCGTGGTGCTGATGAACACGCATACCATGCACGATTGCGGCACGTTCTACGGCTTCCCGGACACCAGTACATTCGAGTTTTACACCTATGGCGCGAAGGCGTACGCGCTGGGATCCTTCGACACAAAGGAACGATTTGCCAGATAGCACG
>JAISBH010000211.1 GCA_031266295.1 Oscillospiraceae bacterium
GTCATAATGGCGGACTCGCGAGGAGCGAACTACGCTTCCGTTCGCATAAACGAGCCATGGGCGCTGATAATAGGTTCCGAAGGGCACGGTGTTTCACCTGCATTGGCCGCTCTTGCGGACGAGACGGTTTCGATACCGATGCGCGCGCCGGTCGAGTCATTGAACGCCGCAGTGGCGGCTTCGATATTGATCTACGCTCTTAATAGTTAAGTATAATAGAGGTTATTGTTATGGAGCTGACATTGGGCGACATTCTTGAGGCGCGAGAGCGGTTGCGCCCCGTACTCTATTCGACCGAGATGGTACCCTCGCGCATTCTGTCGGACGACGGCCGCCAGGTTTGCCTCAAGACAGAGAGTCTACAGATTACGGGGTCGTTCAAGGTACGTGGCGCGTACATCAAGATCGCCAGTCTTACGGACGAGGAACGCGCGCACGGCGTAATCGCGGCCTCGGCTGGCAATCACGCTCAAGGCGTCGCGCTGGCGGCGCGGATATTCAACACGCCCGCGACGATTGTGATGCCCGAAGGCGCGCCCCTGGCCAAGATCCAAGCCACCCGCGACCTAGGGGCGACCGTGATCCTCCACGGTCTGGCGTATGACGACGCGTACACCCGCGCCCGTGAATTGGAATCAGAGACGCGCATGGCATACATCCACGCGTTCGACGACCCGAAGATCATCGCGGGTCAGGGCACCATCGGTCTAGAGATACTGCAGGATCTGCCTGATGTGACGGCGATCGCGGTGCCGGTAGGCGGCGGCGGACTGGCCGCAGGCATCGCGCTGGCCGTTAAGCGGCTCAGGCCGGACGTGATGGTGTACGGCGTTGAGGCGGCGGGTTGCCCTTCTATGAAAAAGGCGCTGGAAGCCGGAGAGCCGGTCGAACTGGATTCGGTGCGAACGATCGCGGACGGCATAGCGGTGCGCAGGGTCGGCGACCTGACATTTAAGATATGCAAGCAATACCTAGACGGCGTGGTCACGGTCGACGACGACGAGATAGCGCAAACGATCCTGACGCTGCTTGAGAAGTCCAAGATAATCACCGAAGGAGCGGGTGCGACGGCTGCGGCGGCGCTGCTGTATAATAAGATTCCCGTCAAGGGCAAGATCGCGTGCGTGCTTTCAGGGGGCAACATCGACGTGACAATGCTCTCGCGCATCATCGACAAAGGCATGATGAAGGCGGGCAGGCTGGTCACGCTGCAGACAGTCATAGAGGATAAACCAGGACGGCTTCATCGTCTGCTCAAGATGATATCCGAAACCGAGGCCAATATCGTATCGATCCAGCATGATCGCACGAACCTGGACGCAGGGCTCAACAACGCGATACTGCAGATCACCCTAGAGACGCAGGATCATGCGCATATTGACAAGATAGTGCGGATTATGGCGGAATCGGGGTATCAGGCGCTGGCAAGGTGAACCCCCTCTGTCGCTGCGGCGACATCTCCCCCTATGGGGGCGATGAGGGTTGTCGGTTGCGATGTGGTTCACACGCAACGGGGAACGGGTTGCGTTCCGAAACAGACTATCCAGGTACAACCGGCTGGCCGAAGCCGGTAGATTGTGTATCACGATGGTCCAGGCGAAGCCTGGTCAGGTTTCGATTGGGCTTATAGCCCTGCGCCGGGTCTGGGACAGCGGCCCCGGCTCCCCGCTTGGACGTTCTTTGTTCCCCGTTCCTACGTTCCCATCCTGCGCCCCGCCAGTGAAAACGCTATAAAGGAATAGTCATCTCCCACCATAGTGGCGGGGCGCTAGTAACTTAAAGCGCATTCGGTTCGCAAACCGAACAGCGTCCCGCCGCAGCGGACAACCGAGGGTCACACGCCGCAACCTACCCGGTACCATAGCGTAAACGCGTAAGGGGTAATTCTACGTGGACGTGCCTTACACGCCTTACACATACAAACAACCCTTACGCGTTTACGCTGTGGCAATGGGGAGGTTGCGCTGTGTTGCCCTCGGCTGTCCGCTGCGGCGGGACGCTGTTCGATCTACGGATCGAATGCGCTTTAAATTACTGGCGCCCCGCCACTATAACGTAAGTTGTCAACTTCCTTATAACATTTGCACTGGCGGGGCGCGGGTTTGGAACGATGGGACGGTGGGACGTAGGAACGAGGAACGTCCCAGCGGGGAGCCTGGGACTCTGTCCCAGACCCTGCGAAGGGCTATCCGCCCTTTCGAATCCTGACCAGGCTTCGCCTGGACCATCGTGATACACATTCCACCGGCTTCGGACTGCCTGTTGTACCTGGATAGTCTATCTCGTAACGCAACCGGTTCCCCGTTGCTTGCAATGCACATCGTAACCGACAACCCTCATCGCCCCCTTAGGGGGAGATGTCGCCGCAGCGACAGAGGGGGCTTCCCCGCGCCCGATGCTGTATAACGCATAAGCCCGCCGGACATGGCATAGGGATTATGGGCTGGATCATTCCTGCGGACTAATAGTCTATCCCCAAGCCAAGGAGGGCCGCTATGACGTTTTCATTATGGCGATTCGTACTGATACTGGGCGCGGCGCTGGCGCTGATATGCATGTTGGGGCTGCTCGCGCGCGGGCCGAAGCGGCGTTCTTCATGGATCGCGGTGAACGCGGGCAGCGGGCTAGCCGCTATGCTGACGCTGAATCTACTGCTGCCCTCGTTCGGCCTGATCGTACCTGTGAACCTGGTAAGCATCGCCGTCGCCGGAACGCTGGGAGTGCCGGGGGTTGCGCTGGCGGCGGCGCTTTACGCGATACTCTAACGCAATACTCAAGCGATATCTACAACCCGAACGCCTTCACCGCCGCGCTCATGCCCAAACGATCCGCTCCCGCAGCGACTAACTCGCGCGCAAACTCCGCCGTGCGTATCCCGCCGGCGGCCTTTACCTTGACGTCGGATCCGACGTTCGTGCGCATAAGTTTTATATCCTCGACCGTCGCGCCGCCTGTTGAAAAGCCCGTCGACGTTTTGATAAAATCCGCGCCCGCGCGGGTCACCAGCTCGCACGCGGCCAGCTTGCGCGCCTCATCCAGCAGACAGGACTCAATGATCACCTTGAGCGTCTTGTCTCCCACCTCGAGCTTCAGCAAACGGATCTCGTTAAATACATAATCATTATCGCCGTGAAGCAGCTTCCCGATGTTTATCACCATATCGATCTCAGCCGCGCCGCAGTCGATCGCCTGGCGCGTCTCGAACAGCTTGCTCTCCGTCGTGCCGTATCCCAGCGGAAAGCCTACGACGGTGCACACGGGCACGGCGGAGCCCAGTTCATCCAGCGCTTCCAGCGCGGTCTCGACGTAACACGGGGGAATGCATACGCTCGCGAAGCGGTGTTTTGCGGCCTCCGTGCAGAGCGTCTTGATCTGGTCTGGCGTGGCTGTCGGGGACAGCAGCGTGTGGTCGATCATGGAGAGGATGTCCCTGTCGCTCATAACTTATCTCCCGTCGTTTTTAATCCGTCATTCTTAATCAGTATGCGCAGCGCGTCCACTGCAACCTTGATCGCAGGCTCCGGCCCAAGAAACTCTACGCCCGGCAGCCCCTTACGGTTGACCTGATTCCCCGCGACGATCAGGACGGCGCCCGTTCGCGCCTTCAGCACGCTGCCCAGTATGAACAGCGTCGCGCTCTCCATCTCGCTGGCCAAGCATCCGGCTTCTGTCCAAGCCCGCCACTTCGACAGCAGCATGTCCCGCGCGGGCATACGCTCCGGTTCGTGCTGGCCGTAAAACGAATCCTTGCACTGCACTACTCCGATATGCGTGTTGTATCCCGATATGGCCGCCGCCTGATCCAGCGCGCGCAGCACTCCGTAATGCGCCACCGCTGGGAACTCCACCGGAATGTACTCTTTCGACGTGCCGTCGAACCGTATCGCGGCCTGCGCGATCACCACGTCATTGACCGCGACATCGGGCTGCATCCCGCCGCAAGTACCCACCCGAATAAACGTATCCGCACCGCAGCGGATCAGCTCCTCCACCGCGATAGCGGTAGACGCGCCGCCGATGCCGGTCGACGTCACGGATACGGACGCGCCGTCCAGCGTCCCAGTGTATGTGACATACTCGCGATGGGACGCTATATGCCTGGGGTTGTCAAAATGCGCCGCGATCGACTCGCACCGCCCCGGATCGCCTGGCAGCAATACGTAGCGGCCTATATCGCCTTTTTTCAGCGCGACATGGTATTGAACGGATATATCAGCCAAAAGAGCCTCCCCCTATTCTATAGCCATTAACATTGACATTGTAAACATGTTGGTCTAAGATGGCAATAGCCCGTTGTACGCTAGATTAATTGCACACCAGGTTATTGGAGGCGACCAATTATGGCAGAGGTAAAACCTATTCCCCGTGAAGAAACTATAGCGCGCAAGCGTGTCAGGGCGCTGCTCGATCCTAACAGCTTTGTTGAAACGGACGCGTTAGTCGGCGGCGCGGAGGGCGTTGTAACCGGATACGGTGCCGTCAACGCCCGGCCCGTGTACATATTCGCGCAGGATCCATCCGTAAATGCCGGAGCGGTAAACGCCGCGCACGCGGCTAAAATACTCAAGGTCATGAAGCTGGCCAAAACATGCGGCGCCCCGGTTGTGGGGTTATGCGATAGCGCGGGCGCGCGACTGGAAGAGGGCGCGCTCGCGATGAACGCTTACGCCGAGATATTCGCTCAAATCGCGCGTATGTCGGGCACGGTGCCGATGGTCGGCGTCGTGTTGGGCCATTGCGCAGGCGCTGGCGCTGCGCTGCCCGCTTTGATGGACGCGGTGATCGCCAGCGAATCCTCCACACAGTGGATGATCATCGGGCCAGGCGCAACCGCGAAGGAACTGAACCTATTCCCTCATCAGGTCTCCGCGAAGGCGCTGGGCGGCGCAGCGGCTCATGCGAAGCGCGGCGGTGTTGCGATACTCGCCAAGGATGAGACCGAGGCGCTGTCAAAGACGCGCGCTCTGCTAGCGCTGCTGCCCGACAACAGCCTTGAATCCCCCGAGGATGAACTGACCGGCGACGCCGACATTAATCGTGAACTGAGCGCGGCGGATCCCGGCGATCCCGACGCGATCATCGCCTCGCTACTGGACGCCGGTTCCGCCTTGCCGCTGTACGCGCTGTCCGCGACGAGCGTTACGACGACTTTGGGACGGATCGGCGGTCGCGCGGCTGGCGTCGTCTCCGCGACTGGCAAACTGCACGCCGATAGTTGCCGCAAGGCCGCGCAGTTTATCCGACTGTGCGACTGTTTCAACATACCGATCTTATCGCTGATCAACACGGACGGTCTCGCCGCCTCCTCGCCTGACGATCAAACCGACACGATAAAGGCCGTTGCGCAACTGAGCTACGCAGTAGCTGAGGCCACTGTGCCCAAACTGACCGTCGTTACCCATAACGCTATCGGCGCGGGGTACGTTGCGTTCGGCGGGCGCGCTTCCGTAGATGCAGCGTACGCGTGGCCCGGCGCGGTGATCAGTCCGCTGTCGCCGGAAGCCGCCGTCGCGGTGTTCAAGAAGGATGAGCTGGCGGCGGTCAAGGGCGACGTCGACGCCGCGCGCAGGGACTTCATCGACGATTACGCTGCAAACATAGCGGACGGCCTGAATGCCGCGAAGCTCGGATTGGTCGACGATATCATCCAGCCCCCCGACACGCGCCGCCTGCTGATCTCCGCGCTGGAGATGCTGCAAGGCAAGCGCGATCAGAATCCGCCCAAGAAGCATGGCAATCTGCCACTTTGATTCGAGCGGATGAAGGAGGCGCAGCATAATTGGATAACAATAAAGCCAACGTCACAGCGGAACCAGTGGCGGACCCAATCGAGTTAGTAACGCTCGATCCGTCCGGGCAGCTTACTTCCGAACCTATCTCCGACAATAAAACAATCGAGCTGGTCGAGATCGCGGCGACGTCCGAACCTACCCCCGGTGCCGCTTCCGGTCAGAACGGCCGCAACATGCTGCTGATGCTCGCTTTCGTGATACTGCTGCTGGCGGTGTTCACGCTGCTTGACCGTGCTAAGATGAAGCGTGGGACTCCGCCGCCCACCGCTGGAAGCAGCAAGGCGCCGAGAAACGCGCTCGCCGTCGACTACACCACCGACCCCGCAAAGGGAGACGCCTCCGAGGCTGCGGAAAGAGCGTTCACGCTCGCCGCGGCGGGTGATCCCGATATCGCGGTCGTTATCGCCGCAACCGTAGCGATGATGACGCAGGCGGAGTCGGTCGATCAGCCCGCCGCCGAACCGACGCTGCCTACGGACGCGCTGCTTGTACGACGCGTCCGCCGCAAGCCGTCCAGCGCAACGGCATGGAGCCGCGCCGGACGCGAGGAACAAATATACAGCCGGATGGTTTAACATCCGGCTAAATTGGGTATATGTGATATAGGAGGAGCAGTTATGCGCACATTTAACATCACCG
>JAISBH010000256.1 GCA_031266295.1 Oscillospiraceae bacterium
CTCGTTCCAAGCCTCGGGGGAGGTCGGGAGGGGGACGTGAGTTGAGCGTAGCGAGGGCGCGTAGCGCACCTCCCGAAGGCGCGGATGCGCCGCGCTATCCGCCCTTTCGGATCCTGACCAGGCTTCGCCTGGACCATCGTGATACACAATCTACCGGCTTCGGACTGCCTGTTTTACCTGGATAGCCTATCTCGTAACGCAACCGGTTCCCCGTTGCTTGCAAACCACATCGTAACCGACAACCCTCATCGCCCCCCGTAGGGGGGCGATGTCGCCGCAGCGACAGAGGGGGGCTTAGTCGATCGTGTAAGGCAGCAACGCTACTACGCGCGCACGCTTGATCGACTCGCTCAACTGCCTCTGATGCTTCGCGCAGTTTCCGCTCATCCGCCTGGGCAGTATCTTCCCGCGCTCGTTCGTGAACCTGCGCAGACGATTTATATCCTTGTAATCAATAAACTCAACCTTATCCACACAAAAACTGCACACCTTGCGGCGCGGCTTGCGCCCGCGTGGTCGGCGTCCTCCAGAACGTTCTCCCCTATCCTCAGCCATGGGTAACCCCTCCTATATAATTAAGATAGTATCAATTGACTAGAACGGCAGCTCGTCTTCATCCACTTCACTGAACCCGGCGTAACTGGATGGTGCGGCGGGTTTCGGCGCCTCCACTGGCCTCGGCTGCGTCTGCCCATAGTATCCGCCAGTGTTCTGCCCCTGCGCCGCCGTACCCGACGCCGCCGGATACGTCCCGTCCGTAGACTGCCCCGGCGCTCCGCTCGGTAAAAACTCCAACTCGTCAACCGCTACGTCCGCGCTTGTGCGCCGCTGACCATCCTGACCATCAAACGTGTTCAGCGTCAGCGTCCCCATTATGCTTACCTTGCGGCCTTTCAACAAATAACGCTGCGCAATCTCGGCGGTCTTCCCGAAAGCTACGCAGTTGAAGAAGTCCGCCTCGGGCTGCCCTTCCTGACGGCCCCGACGGCGCGAAACGGCCAAACCAAATCGGCATACCTGATTGCCCGCCTGTGATGTGCGGCTTTCAGGATCGCGAGTTAGATTGCCTATCAAGAAAATTTTATTCATGGCTTACGCCTCGATCGATCCTTAAATCGATTAATCGTTTCAACATAACTACTGTTACTCCTGCGCCGCCTCCGCAGATGCAGGCGCGGGGACAACCTCAGCAATCGGTTCCGACGGCGCGGCTTGAACATCCGCAGCAGTGTCGGGCACGACCGCAGCTTCGGGTTCCGGCGGCGCTGCTGCTGGCGCTTCAACAGGCGCGGGCTGCTGTATCAATGAAATCACTGGCGGGCGCACCTGCACCGGACGCGGCTTTACGCTGCTGCGCTTCTCCTCGATCTTTACGATCATCGACCGTATTACCATTTCGGATATGCCCAGGTTGCGCTCGATCTCACGCGGCACCGTGCCCTCCGCGAGGAAGTTGACCAGCACGTAGTAGCCTTCGTTCTTGAAGTCGATCGGGTACGCCAGGCGGCGTTTGCCCCACTCGTCCACTTTGTCAACCTGCGCGCCATTATCGGTGAGCAGCTTGGTGAACCGGTCGATCAGCTCCTTGCGCGCGTCGCCCTCAAGCGACGGGTCGAGGATGTACATCAGTTCATACTTGTTCAATTCGTTCTGCCTCCTTGCGGACTTAAGGCCCCGCGCTTAACGCGGAGCAAGGTAATAGCGGCACACCCGGCCGTTTTAACCCGGCGCGCCTGTTTCAACCCAGATAGTTTATCAGCTTTCCAGTATGTTTACAAGCGACATATTTACCAGTTTCGGGGATTATGGCACCCGGCGCGGCGGTTCGCGTAGTTTGTAATAGGATTGTCGTAGGAGAATAAAGGAGGTCTTGAGGCATGACCCCGATTGATCAAAATCCGGATGCTGCAGAGCGGGCCGACGAAGAACAATATACCGACTGGCAAACACCGAGCGAACTTGCGGACACGGAAGCGTTTCCTTACGAGGCGGATATGGGGCAAGCGGAACCATACTGGGATTCCGACGCGGACGCTTATACCGATACAGATACATATTCTAACGCTTATCAGGACGCTTATCAAGCCATGCTTGACGTTGACGCGCTGTCCACTGCGCCGACGGGGCCGGACTGCCCGTTTGAATTAACTAACGTGGGTTATGTGACGGCCGACGGCGGCGGATGCATATACACGGAAACACTGTCGAAGGAGGTTCACGACTCGCTGACCAGAGTGGTTCAATCCATCGCCGAAGGCGAGAGCGCCGGAGGCAGGATATTAAAAGCCAGCGCGGACGTTATCAACAGCTTGACTACGACCGCTTACAGCGCCGACAATATGCGCGAATTGCTTGACGCCGCTGAGAACCTGACCAGCATGGTATCCAGTCTGGAGTGCGTGCTAACCAAGAAACTGTGCTGCACTCTGACCAGCCTGTGCGAGTGCGCCCAAGCTCCAAGCGGCCCGGAGTGTTTCGTGCTCAGCACCGATATGGAAAACGCTTTGGCGGATATCGTCTCGTCCATCGCGGGACAGGAGAGCGCGGCCGGGGAACTGGTTACAGCGGGCTCAAACGCCCTGGATTTCACCAGCGAATACGGCAGTTCGGCCGACGTCCAGTCCGTACTCGAATCCCTGGAACTCTTAGTCGATACGAGCGCCTCTGTTGAAGAAGCTCTTGATAAGAAGCTATGCCTGTCACTGGGCGCGATAACCAGTTGCGATCAAGAGTTGCCGGCTACAGTGCAAATCGCGCTGGAAGAACTGATCGGCTCGATCGCGGACAGCGAGACAGCAGCGAGCCGGTTGGTTACCACTGGCGCGGAAACGCTGTCGGATACCGCCGTAGGCGGAGACTTCGACGCTATACGCGAGGCGATGCGTACCGTGCAGGCGCTGGCAGGCTCCGCGCTGCGCATAGAAGAGGTCACGATGCACAAGCTGTGCCTGGCCTTGGGCGCGCTGTGCGGCGACGATATAAGCGGCCAGCTGCAGTGTGAACTAGGCGACTGCCAAAATATCTGCGGCGTGGCCGTGAGTGAGAACGACATCTCCTCGTGGGTCGGCGCTCAAGAATAACGCCGTACCTCGGCGGCAATTCACAGGGACGGTTAACCGCCGTCCCTTTCGCGTATTATTCAGCAATTCCAAATTTGGAATTGCTGGCAACTTCGGAAGAACCCCCCCTCTGTCGCTGCGGCGACGCGGCGCATCCGCGCCTTCGGGAAGTGCGCTGTGCGTCCTCGCTACGCTCAATTGCGATCCCCCTCCCGACCTCTCCCCGGGGCTTGGAACAGGGTTACAGGGGATCGTGGTTACGGGGAACCCCCTCTGTCGCTGCGGCGACATCTCCCCCTAAGGGGGCGATGAGGGTTGTCGGTTACGTTACGAGATAGAGTATCGGAGCACAACCGGCAGTCCGAAGCCGGTAGATTGTGTATCACGATGGTCCAGGCGAAGCCTGGTCAGGATTCGAAAGGGCGGATAGCCCTTCGCAGGGCCCGGGACAGAGTCCCGAAACCCCCGTCGTACCCCCCATCGGGGGGAAGGGGGGCGTTCCTCGTTCCCCCGTTCCAACCCTGCGCCCCGCCATTAAAGATGCCACAAAGGAATAGTCATCTCACATCATAGTGGCGGGGCGCCAGTAACTTAAAGCGCATTCGGTTCGCAAACCGAACAGCGTCCCGCCGCAGCGAGGCTCGTGCGGCACCCCAGGCACATTTGTGGAATTCTAAATTTGGAATTGCTGCGTATTATTGGCACGCTTGTCCGGCGCGCTTCTCCATGCTATAATTAAAAAGGAAAAGATTCTTGGCCGGATCGGAGGATATACTCGTGCCGCGATTTGACGCGCTGCTGATCGACATGGATCGTACGCTGTTCGACTTCGACGGCGCGGAAGCGACGGCGTTAGCGGCGGCGTGCGAGGAATGCGCTTTGCGTTATTCGGACGGCGTGCTGGCGCACTACCGTGAAATAAACCGCGAAGTATGGCGGCGTTACGATAACCGGGAGATCAGCCGTGCCGAACTTAATGTCGAACGGTTCGGTCGGCTCCTCAAGGCCGTCGGTGGCGCGAGCGATCCGGCGGTGTTCGGGGGCCTTTACCTGAAAAAACTAAGCTCGGAAGGAACCCTGCTGCCCGGTGCGCTGGAATTGATGCGGGACGTTTGTGCGCGAATGCCCGTTGTAATCATCACCAACGGTGACGACGACACTCAGCGTGGACGGCTCGACGCTTCGCTCATGGCCTCGCTGGCGTGCAGTATGGTCGCTTCGGATGAAGTAGGCGCTGCCAAGCCCGATCCGCTGATGATCCGCGAGGGTATGCGCCTGGTCGGGATAACGGACGTTTCGAGGGTTATCATGGTTGGCGATTCATTGAACGACGACATAGGCGCGGCCAAGGCGGCCGGCGTCGTATCATGCTGGCTGAACCCCGGACGCAAACCCGCGCCCGACGACCTCAAGCCCGACTATGAGATCAGGTCGCTGCCGGAATTGCGCGAGATATTGGGATTGAATCTCTACAATGGATAATCAAGGCGCGTTTGAATGATTTTGGATGAATACATGCCGCTGGCGCGTTATTACTAACGAGGAGACCGCCAGGACGGCGGTCGGACAGGTCTCGCCGGGAGGGTATCGGCTATGAGGAATATGGGGCTGAATAACAGGCTTATGAGCAAGCTATCTAACAGATTCTCCGGCAGGTTCTCCGATGGATTCCACAGAACAGTCCGCGTCGCGGCGCTGCTGACGATATTGGCGCTGATCCTCGGCGCGTGCACGATCAAGCCGGACTCGACCGTCGAGGATCCGTTGACCGATCAAACGATACAGCTGCCGTTTGACGCGACCGCCACACCCGCGCCTACTCCGACGAGCGCGGTTATTACCCGCGCGCCGACCGCCGCTCCTTCGCCCGCAGCCACGCCCACGCCCGCGCCCACGGTCCAGCCGGCCCCTAACGGGAACTATCAGGACTGGAACGACGAAACGGGTTTAGTGATAGGCACGGCTTCACCAACGGCGGTATACACCCCGACCCCGGAGCCAGCGGTCTCCGCCGCGCCGAATACGTATACTACGCTGCGGCAGGGCATGAAGAGCGACGAGGTTGCGGACATGCAGCGCGCGCTGTCCCAATTGGGCTACTATAACGGCTCGATCGACGGCTCGTTCGGCGCGGGCACCAGGAACGCCGTCACAGCGTTCCAGCGGGCGAACGGGTTGGCCGACGATGGCATCGCCGGATCAAAGACTCTGTCGCTGCTGTACTCGGGAACGGCTGCGTCGGGTACTCAGCAGGCGTATGTCCCGCCTATCGTCACCGCTAAGCCATCCACGCCAACGCCCAAACCCACTGCGGCTCCTAAATCCACCGCGACGCCTGTCGCGGGTCCGTCCACTTATAGGTACCTTG
>JAISBH010000094.1 GCA_031266295.1 Oscillospiraceae bacterium
GCGCTGGCCGGGGGATTGATGATGCTGGCGACGCGAGGGATCACGCTGCCCGTCAGCCGTATGGCTCAAGCGGCGGAGCGCATCGCGCGCGGCGAGTTCGACGCCAACATACCCGAGCGGGGCTGCGACGAGATTGGACGGCTGGCGGCGTCGTTCAACGCGATGGCGAAGGAGCTATCCAATCTGGAGGATATGCGCCGCGCGTTCGTGTCCGACGTCAGCCATGAACTGCGCTCACCGCTGACTAGTATGCAGGGATTCCTGCAGGGTATGCTCGACGGGACTATCCCTGAGGAGGATCGCGCGCCATACATAGGCCGAGTGCTGGATGAAACGCGGCGCATGAATCGATTGGTGACGTCGCTGCTGGAACTGTCGAGGATCGAGTCCGGGAAGGTTCCGCTCGAACTGACCCGGTTTAACATAAACGAATTGATTAGCAAGGCGCTTATCCGAATGGAGGAGCGCATAGAGTCACGGAAACTGGATGTGGACGTGCGGTTCAAGCAAGAACCCTGCTGGGTGCGCGCCGATGCCGAACGTATCGACCAGGTGCTGACCAACCTGATTGACAACGCGATCAAGTATGTGCAGCCCGGCGGCACGCTGACGCTGTCCGCCGCGCCCTGCGACGATGCGGTTTCCGCCAAGGGGCGGCAGGAGGGCGTGGTGACGGTGTCTGTATCCGACAACGGGCCGGGTATACCGCAGGAGGAGCAGCCGTATATATTCGACCGGTTTCATACGGTGGATAAGGCGCGCACCTCCGGCAAGGGAACGGGGCTGGGGCTGGCGATCGCGCGGCGGATACTGCGGCTGCACGGCCAGGATATACGCGTGGAGTCCGTGCCTGGCGAAGGCTCCAGCTTTATATTTACATTAACGGGAGGCTAGAATTACATGGATGGAATAGTCAAAAACAGCGTGCTTGATTTCTTTCAATCCCAGTTTTTGTCGCTGACGCCGCTGAATGTAGTGCGCGCGCTGCTGCTGGGGCTGCTGGCCGGGGTGATAATCGCGCTGGTTTACAGGCGGACGTTTAGGGGCGTGCTGTTCAGCCCCAACTTCAGCGTGACGCTGGTCATGCTCACGCTAATCACCACGCCCGTCGTCATATGCATCAAGTCTAACCTCGCGCTCTCAATGGGCATGGTCGGCGCGCTGTCGATCGTCCGGTTCAGAACGGCGGTCAAGGATCCTCTGGATACGGCGTATATGTTCTGGGCGCTAACGACGGGCATACTGCTGGGCGCCGAGCTGTACCTGATCGCGTTCGTCGTGGTCGTGATGATATCGCTGGTGATGCTGGGCATGTCGTTCATCAAGGTTACCGGTCCGAACTCGTTCCTGTTCGTGATACATTATGATCCAGCAGCGCAGGCGGACGTGGACGCCGCGACATCTAGGATCAAGACTAAGCGTCTGCGTTCCAAGACACAGTCCGCCGCCGGAGCCGAGCTGACGCTCGAGGTGCGGGTCGACCCGCGCAACGACTTGGTCAGCCATATGCTGTCGGTGGACGGCGTGTACGACGCGACGCTGGTCATGATGCAGAATGAGGCGGGGGCGTAACGTATGGCTCCCCCGTTGAGGCATGAACTGAAGTTCCAGCTGAACATGGGCGAGTACCTGGTGCTCAGCCGCGAGCTGGACGCCCTGCTGACCCGCGATCCGAATGGCGACGAGTACAACGACTATCGCATCCGCTCGCTGTACTACGACACGCCTTTCGACGACGCGCTGCGCGAGAAGCTTAGCGGCGAACCCGAGCGGCGCAAGTATCGCATACGCATCTATAACAATTCTGACAAGCTGATCAAACTGGAGTGCAAGCGCAAGATAGGCGATCTGACGAGCAAGGAGGCGCTGACTATCCCCAGAGATCTGGCCGATCAGCTGATAGCGTGCGACACGGCGGGATTGCTGCGAACGGGACAGCCTCTGCTGCACGCGATGTACGCGCAGCTAATGACCAGGGCTGCCCGTCCGGTAGTGATCGTGGACTATGTGCGCGAGGCGTACATGCATCCCGCGGAGGAGATACGCATCACGTTCGACAAGCGGCTGCGATCCGGTATGCGCTCGATCGCGCTGTTCGACCCGACGACGCCGCTGTTAGATCCGCTCCCGAATCCGATGGTAATCATGGAGGTCAAGTACAACCGCGTACTGCCTGGATATATCCGCAAGGCGCTGAATCAATGCACCGGACAGCGGTTGGCGGTATCCAAGTATGTGCTGTGCCGCGCGTTTGACAATCCGTCGATAGCGTTTTAGACGACAGCGTTTTAATATAAGTAGTTTTTAACGGCCATTTATAAATGGCCGTTAAAAACTACTGCCAGATGCTGGCGATAGTTCGGAAACGGGTTGCTACCCCTGCATGAGGTAGTGAAGGATCGATTGGCTGATTCTTCCATTGATACTTCAGTTTCTCTTCTCGGTATTTTCACTACCGCGAACAGCCGGAATGCGGTATTGTATAACCAGCAAAGGGAACTGCCGGCCGGCGAACCTGATGCCCAATAAACAAAGGAGGAAAGAACTATGGCTAGTTTCCCCGGCGCAAGGGTTGTCGGCGGTGCCTTGAACCTACGTGCCTCCGCCAGCGCCTCTGCTACCATCCTCGCCACCATTCCGAACAATACCTCGCTGAACGTCAGCGACAACAACGCCGACTGGCTGTCTACGACCTACAGTGGTAACAGCGGGTATGTCGTGCGCCAGTATGTCGACACCAGCCGCTCGTCTAACCGGACTCTCGCCAACGTGTTCAGCAATAACACGCTGGTACGCGGAAACACCGGACAGTACATCTACAACTTGCAGCATTACCTGAACCGATATGGCTACGGCCTGACCTGCGATGGCATCTTCGGTTCCGGCACAGAGAATGCGGTCAAAGGCTACCAAAACTCGTACGGCCTGACTGCGGACGGCCAGGTCGGCGCGAGCACCAAGTCTGACCTGCTGACTCGCACGTCAACGTAATCCCACCAACCCGGGGAGGGGCTGCTTCGCGGCAGCCCCTCCCTTTACAAAGAAAAACGCGCCCGTACTTCGTCTAATGATTGGAAGGCGGAAACAGGATCCGCTGCCCGCAAAGGCAAAGCACAAAAGCGGACATATGAAGGGGGGAAGAGGGCGTGTTACAGTTGTTCAATCAGGACAACAGGGCCTGCGACCTGGAACAGCTGGTCAGGCTGTACGGCGATGAAATTCTGCGATTATGCTATATGCACCTTTATGACCGCCAATTGGCCGAGGATGCGGCACAGGAGACGTTCGTCAAGGCATTCCAGAAAGCGTCAACGTTCAGGAACGAATCTCAAGTGAAGACCTGGCTGACCCGCATCGCCATTAATACCTGCAAGGACTTCAGGCGCACCGCTTGGTTCCGGCATGTCGACAGGCAAATGACGGCGGAGGATTTGCCGCATAAGGAAACGAATATCGACACGGCGGACGACAGCGTAATCGTTGAGGTCATGAACCTGCCGATCAAGTACCGCACAGTGATCTTGCTGCGATTCTACCAGGAAATGGGCTTTGCCGAAATCGCCGAGACCCTTGGGATACCTATTGGTACCGTCAGCACTCGGCTGGACGCGGCAAAGCGGATTCTGAAAACAAAACTTGTGAGGTGGTACTTTGATGAGTAATCAACGCAGTTTCCGTGAAATGACGGACGACAGGCTTTCCGGAATCCATACTGACAACGCTTTTCTGAACGTAGTGATGTCGAGCGCTGGACGTTCGTCCGCTGCGCGGGTGATACAGAAGCGTGTTATCCTTGTTGCCGCACTGGTTACTGTGATGTTAGCGGGGGTTGCGCTCGGCGTCGCAACCTGGCGCGAGACCGCTGCAAGGATAGCCGATCTGGAAAAGACCGCCGGTTACTTTGAAGGTTGGGATGTTGTACAGAAGACGCAGCTGCTGCGCGGTTTAGTTGAGGCGCGAGAGGTCGGCGAAACGCCGGATATCCGACGCGTCCTGGAGGGGGGTATGGAGGAAAAAACTACCGCAAGCGCGGTTGACGCTGCGATCACGAATTGGCTGAAAATGCCCGTCGACGCTGTGACACTGATGGCGGTCAGCGAGAAAATCCTTGGGCCGTTTGATGTCTGGAGCGTTGCCGACAAAGCGTGGTATAGTAAATTGACAGAAGACTCCCTTGGTTCCGGCACGGATGCTGTCGTCCACATGGAACCGGGCGATAGTGACGTAACACAGGAGCAGGCGAAACAAATCGCATCGGAAGCATTGCGGGATTCGATTGGGGAATTGCCGGAAGGTTGGACAGTTTACTATGACTTTTATACCACCCCGAACGCTCCGGATGGTATGACACCTAAGTGGGTCGTCTCGTTCGCGTCCGCTTCGTCTGTCGAATATTATGTGACGTTGGACGGGAAAACAGGCGCGGTGATCCATGACCCTATATTGGGACTGCAGTCCATAGAGGAGCAGGTTGCGGCAAAGCAAACATTGGAGGATGACGCGGCGCGGCTGGTACGTCTGGAGAATGAACTGGGACCTCAGTACAAGTGGTCATTGGAGGATCAGGCGAAATACCTGTCAGGGCACGAGCTGCCGCGCGAAGGAGGTCTATCCCAGGAAGATGCAATCGGTATCGCAACAACCCAACTAGAAACGATTCTATCCAAAACGGGGTTGAGCGGATACAGTGCATATACGTCGTATCTTGTCGATGCGCTGAACCCTGATCAACCGAAGTGGCTGGTGCTGTTCATTAAGGAATCCAGCGGCGGGGTTGTTCTCTCATCACATTCCGTACTGATAGACGCGGTAACGGGGGATATGCTGGAGATTCACACAGGCTCAAATGGTTGAGCGCTAGTTTTCTCTCCGTTCATACAAAAGAGGTGTCGTTATGGAAAACAAAATAAAGGAGATGTTTGTATCACTACGTAGCATGGAGGCAGAGAGGAAGGTTCTCCGCAGTCTTGAACGCGTGACGGCAGAACAAGAAACGCGGCTTGGAATGCTAGTCCGCCGTCTGCAACTGGCGGAAATCCTGCTCTCCCTAGCCAATGAGGATGAGGTTCTTGTGATAACCCGTCATCTGGTTGACGGCATCGACTGGCCGCGCATTGCCGTGGATTACAAGAACCGTTGGGGCGAGGATTTCTTAAAGACCGAACGTACAATGATCAATTATCAGAAACGCGGTCTTCGGAAAATGGTGCGCTTCCTCTCAGAATATCCGGAATTACGGGATATCTTGGACACATAACGACGGCGGAAAAACTTGACTATCCGCCGCCAAGATATGAAAGAATGCCCCCCGCCGCACTCACGGTACCCGCAACGATGCAGGGGATCGGCGCAAGCGCGCTGATCCCCTGATAAATATATGTAATGCTGATTCGCCGTCGCGGCGATCGTTATGGGCTGGACACGGTGGGGCCGTTGCATGAATCGGGAATCTGCATGGTGAATCCGCCTGTGTAGCCGGGATGCGCGCCCAATACCATGAGCATCTTGCGCATAAACATGCATTCCAGGTCGTTGACGGCCCTGACCATGTTGTTGATCGAGTCGTCAATATGCAGCACGTCTCCAGGGCCAAGCATGGTCACGCCCGTGCAATCTGTATACAGCGGCCCAGACCAATCGGAGAACAGCTGCATCTTCTCGCCTTCGGCGTTGAGGACGTGGGCGACAGCCATTTCTTGCGCGGCTATGGAGAGCAGGACTTCGTTCATAGCCAGGCTGCTGTTAAGCGGCGCATCCCCGTTTATGACGTTGTCCGGCAGGTATACATTCGGCATTGACATAAGGGTTTCCTCCTTATAGTTTGGGGCTTCCCCCTCGCGCGAGTTGGGCAGGGCTGGCCAATCGCCCAATCACGATACGCTCACGGCGGTTTTCAGCCGGATTACAGAGCTAAAATACTTATGGTACTTCTGCTGTTGTTCCGCAATTCGCATCCGGCCATTGCGGGCAGTTTACGATTTCTTGGCTTTCCTCGTTCTCGCAAGCCGCCGACATGGTAAGTATCAGTTTCTTGCTTAGTGTGCACTCATAATCCGCAATGCTGAGCAGCAGACTTTGAATAGAATCCGACATATGGTCGTAGTCATCCATCGTGATCTCACACAGCATTGGATTCGCGGGATCAGAAAACATCTGGATTTCCTCACCCTTGGCGTTGATAATATGCGCCAGCGCATATTCCTGCATAGCCACTGACAGCATGATGTTTGCCAGCACCGTTTCGATCGTGGTACCGTCGGCGGCCAGTTCAGCATCCGGCACATATAGCGTAGGCATTGACATAAGCGATACCCTCCCAATGCAAAGATTGCGGCGTTTTCGAGGGTGCCTACGATTTCCGCACAGCTACGCCGCGCGCCGCCGTGACAGCGCTCAGTATTTCACCGAGCTGTCGCCAATATCGAACACCCTTTGCAACATCCTATGCAATGAAATATAGGTTGTGTCGCTGATGCTTGGACCAAATTAATTATCCGATCGGCAATAGCTACTTAATGTACAACTCATCTTCAAT
>JAISBH010000138.1 GCA_031266295.1 Oscillospiraceae bacterium
TCAGCAATAAGTCCAGCGTACCCGCATTGAACGCCATCTCACCCAACCGTATCCATTCGGCGGCGGTCAGCTCGCGGCCATACTCCGGCAACTGCTCTGGATCGAGCCTCATCAGGCACATCTTGCACTTGAGCGAGCAGCGCGCGGTCAGCTCGAACGACGCTTTATACGGGATATGGTTCAATATAGAGTAATCGCGCATGACCTGCGAGAAATGATCCCAGTTTTGGCCGGGAGTGCGCGGCGTCTCCTGGGCGTGTTCGGATACCTCCGGATTCGGCGTCGCGTCAAACGTTTCCATCGGATTGCGTTCCATCGCCGCCGCGAGCCGGTTCAATCTCGGGGAAGAGCGTCGCCCCCGCGTTGGGATCAGGCTCGTTCGCGGCGGCCTCGGCTATCTCCAGTTCCTCTGCGAGCTTAGAGAGTTCGGGGTTGGCGAGCGCCTGTTTCACTTCATCCAGCAAGTCGTCAGACATGTAGTAGTTCCGCTGCAAATCGAGATGGTCGACGACCTCGGACACCAGCAGGTTGGCGAACGAGCATTGATCCACGAACGCTGACAGCGCCTCGAACGCGGTCTGCCCGTATATGCCGTACTCATCTTGCAGGGCCTTGACCAGTTCTTCGGTCTGCCGCCTCTTCTCCTTAACCAAGTCAAACAGGAACGCCGCCGTCTCGTTGATCGTAATGACGCCCTTGTATTCCTTCATGCGCGGACCGGTGGGTACGATCATATACGCGTCGCCGACCTTGCGAGTAACAAAGCCGCTGCGCGCCTGCAGGTAAGTCAGTTTAAATGCCATAATATAACAACCTCCTATTTCAACATGCCGAGTCTGTCCAATAACGCCATCCTCTCGCGTGCGACGCTAAACCCCGCGCCGGATTCCGCGCCTTTGAGGCGATCAATGAACGCATACCTGAACAACCTGTGCGCCCATGCGATCGGCAGCAGGAACCCATGTTCCTTAGCGTAGAGATACGGCGGATGCAGCTCATCCCGGCGGATGAAGACGGCGCGCGCCAGCGAACGCCATCGACTATCTCTCTCGCCTTCCGCGCCGTCGAACGAGCGATACACCACCGCCGCGCTGCGCGTGCGCTCAGCTGTGCTCTTGCCGAAAACGCCCGCGTCCAGAATGTCCGCCAACAGACCGTTCGCGGTCTCCTCGTCCGATTTCGGCGAACCGCCCGTCATGACGGATTGCCACGCGCCGTCACTCAATCCCAAATGATCGCGGCACAGCGTCAACAGCGCGCGTTGGAATGGCAGCAGATCCAGCGTCTCGCACTGTTTTCTGCACCACACCCAGTCGATGGCCGAATCATTCGCCTCGATAAATAGCGTGAAGTCGCACGCCTGCCTAAGACCAAATCCGGTCGTGATCATATGTTTGGCCATGTGCAGTAGCTGGAACAGCGCATGCTCGCCTACCGGGAGCGTCCAGCACTCGCCGCCGTATGCCTCGGCCCGAACGGCTTTCGAGACTGGGAACAGCGCGCCCTCATCCAATCGCGCAAGGAAGCCCCGGTTCTTTCGGTCGAACAATCGGTTATGCAGTTCGATCCGCAGCCCGTCCGGATGCACGCAAACAAACGTATCTTCGTGGGAATCCTCCGTTATCTCCTGGTAACCCTGATCGGTGAGCAACGACTTAGCGCGATCGAATTCACCCGATTCGACTAGCAGGTCAGCGTCCGACATCACGCGCAGATCGGGTTCGGGGTAGAGCGCCTTCAGCACTACGCCCTTGAGAACGACGGCGCGCAGATTCGCTTCCTCAAACACGGCCAGCGTTGTGTGCAGCGTGTCCACAATCTGAAACTGACGCATCGTGACGGCCATCGCGCGCTGCTGCCATTGAGTCAGCAGCGCGCCAGACGGCGGCTGTGAAGCCTGGAGCGCGGGAGCGAGCAGCATACCATCGACGCGGTGTTCAGCAGCGAGGCGGTATAGAGCAACCCAATCCAATCCGTCCGGCATTGGCGGCGGTTCATGCGCGTGTATAGCGGCTTCAAGCAGCGCAAGGAACGCGCGGCTGGTATCGTTCATGCTAACATTCATGATAATGTTTCTTTCAGGATATCCGTCAACGCCTGGATCACACACTTCATCTCGTCCGGCGTTCCGATGGTTATGCGTAAATAATCTTCGATCCCCGGTTTATCAAACCTGCGCACGAGGATGCGCCGCGAGGTCAGCTCGTCAAACAGGATCCGCCCTTTTACTCGCGGATGACGAGCGAACAGGAAGTTGGTGTGCGAGTGCGCGCATTCAAACCCCAGCGACAGCAACGCCTGACGCGACGTTATTTTTTCTTCGCTGACTGCGGCGACGATCCTGCTCAACGTCTCAACGTCCTCGGCGGCGGCCAGCGCGGCGGCCTGCGCGATGCGATCCACCGGGTATGAATTGAAGCTGTCACGCACTCGGCACAGCGCGTCGATCAAGTTGGAGTGCCCGACCGCGTACCCGACGCGCATCCCGGCCAGCGCGTGCGCTTTGGAGAATGTGCGTACCACTAACAGGTTGTCATATCTCGCGCATCCGTTGGCAACCGCGCAATCCTCGTAGAACGGCGCGTACGCTTCGTCGACAACCAACAGCTGCGAACGTTTCGCGAGGGCCTCGCGCGTGTCGAGGATCGTTTCGCGGGAAAGCGCTATCGTCGTGGGGGCGTTCGGGTTCGCGATGATGATGGGCGCGTCGGCGTTCAGCAGCCCGCCCACATCGGCGTTCAATCCGTCGACCATGGGGATCAGCCGCAGTTTCGCGCCGAAAAGCAGCGCGTATGTCGGGTAAAACGAGTATCCGACGGCGGGGGTGACGCAATCCAATCCCGCGAAGAACGCCGCGAATATAAACGCTAGCGTTTCGTCGGAGCCGTTCGATATGAAGATATTCCCCCGATTAACGCCATGACGCTTGGACAGCGCGTCCCGCAGCGCGTCGGCGTCCGGGTCGGGGTACAGCCTCAACGCGGCGGCGTCTTTGCCGACTGCGTTGCGTATAGCCTCAATCACACGAGGAGAAGGCGGGTAGGGCGACTCGTTCGTGTTCAGTTTGATCCAGCCGCCTTGCGGTTGTTCGCCCGCGACGTAGGGCGACAGCATCCTTGCGAGCGGACTGTAATACTTCATCGTATCGGCGCGCGCACTGCTCATATCGTTCACACGCAGCGCTTTCCGCTTACCCAGACCGCGCGGATATTGAACGCTCGATCCAGTACGACGACGTCCGCGATCATACCCTCGGCCAGTCTGCCGCGCTGCGTCTCGCCTATCAGCCGTGCGGGCGTGGAAGTGTACATCGGCAGCGCCTCCGCGATCGGGACGCCGACGACCGTCACCATGTTCCGCAGCGAGAGGCGCATCGTCAGCACGCTTCCGGCCAATGTGCCGTCGGCCAATCGCGCAGCGCCGTCCTTGACGAGCACATCCTGACCGCCCAGTTGATACTGCCCGTCCGGCATCCCTCCGGCCTCCATGCTGTCCGTTATCGCTATGCAATTCTCGGGGCCTTTCGCGTCGAAGACCAAGCGTAGCGCAGCGGGATGCAGATGGATCAAGTCCGCGATAAACTCCGGCGTCAGCTGGCGGCTGGTCAGCGCGGCGCCGACGGCGCCTGGTTCGCGATGCGTAAGCGGCGACATTCCGTTAGATATGTGAGTGACGGAGCTGGCTCCGGCGGCGACTCCAGCGATCATCTGCGCGTGCGTCGCGTCGGTGTGTCCCAGCGACACTTGGACGCCGTGTCCGACCAGCGTCTTGATCAGCTCGAGCGCGCCGGGCAATTCGGGCGCCAGCGCGAGCCGCCGCACCGCTGAAACGTCCGCGCCTGTCATATCCTCGAAGTCGATCGGCGACGGATTGAGCAGCGCGTGCGCAGGTTGAGCGCCCTTGCGCTTCTCGCAGAAGAAGGGACCTTCCATATGACATCCGAGCACTGTCGCGCCTAGAGGTTCCGGATCGGCTATCGCTTGAGCGATACCGTGGATAGCGGCGCGTGTTTCCGCTTTAGCAGCCGTCATCGTGGTGGGCATGAAAGACGTGGTGCCGTGCTTGACCAGCTCGCGCGACATGGTCTTGACCGCATCGACGCCGTTCATCGCGTCCACGCCGCCGAAACCGTGTATATGAATGTCGATGAATCCTGGAACGACATAGCAGCCAGTCGCGTCGTATGTCTCGTCTGCGGCTAGGCGCGGACCTATTTCCGTGATTACACCGTCCTTGAACGACAAGTCCGCGTCGGCAAAATACGTCTCGTCCTGGTAGACGAAACCATTCGCGATCTTCATGTGCAATAACCTCCTATGCGAATCTCCGAGGGAGATACGTTTTTCGACAAGGATTATGATTGTAGAATATCATATTGACTGAGGAATTTCAAGACGAGGCAGACGCTGGGAGCGCCCCTTGCGTGGATTTAAAGGTAGTTGGGCAAAATGAAACGAGAGGCGGAAGAGGGGTGCTCGAATTTAGCTCAATCGAATTGGTTATAAGCATGTACTCATAGTTGTAAGACAGCTCCTAACATAAAATTAACATAAAGTCCAGCATTTGGGCATTTATGAGTTATAAAAAATATTGACAAGTGCCGGATGGGCTAGTATAATAAAAAGGCTTATGAAGGGGTGACAGGCGCGGGAGCGCAGCAGGGTTTTGCTGAGCTGATATAGAATACGTCGGAAGTAAGAAAATCACTCAGCGCAAGAGGTTTCTCGGCACGATAGGTCGAATTATGCCGTGAGATGGGTGCGTGCGGCTTATGAAACCGCATTATTCGGACAGAGGGCGCGTATCCGCAGAATCCCTAAGGGATTCTCTCCTATATTTTATAGGGGAAATAAAGGAAGGCATTAAGAACAATGGTTAAGGCGGTGGTGTTACCGGAGGAATTGTGACGAAATTGTTACGTTCACCTGCGATCGGGTGTTGACGACGGGGAAATGCGACGATTTAATCAGCGCTCTCTTAGGATATTTCAGTCTTACCAGGCTGTCCGTCTGGTAAGATATATAATATGTGGACAAAAAGTGACGAGAGCGGACAAATAGGTCGGATATCCGTAAATGTTATGAAAACTCCGCAGTAATCTGTCAAGAGGCGAATAAGGAATAAAGAGGGATATTTGTGAAGGAGGGTCATCTGACATGACTATTCAAAAACGTTTTGAACACCGCACGCGGGTGGCGGCTTTTCTTTTGCTGGCGCTGTTGCTCATCGCATTGTCCGCCGGATGCGCATCCGAGGAAGTTGCTCCCGACACGCAGGGCGAACCGGAGGCGAGCGGCGACGTGGGTGGTGAAATCGTCGAGAAAACGGTGGATGTACAGGGCGCCGACATAACGGTCACGTCCTGGGTTTCGGAAAGCAGACCGGACGAAAATGTGTCCAATGAAAAGGATGTAAGCTACATCGACGTTGGTCTCGGCACGGACGGCAACGAGAGGATTGGCCTTGTGCGTTTTGATCTCCCTGCCGGCGTCACTCCGCAGGAATTCGTGTCCGCACGTCTTTTTTTGAAAAAGAAAGACGGTGACGAAACGGGGATACGGGTAGGATCGGTTGTCGCTCCCTGGGGATTTGCTCTCGCAAGTTGGAACGATATCCAAGGGAATATAACTTTCCATGACGGTTCGCCGGCCTCTGAAAAAGAGGGGGAAGACTGGTACACGATCGATGTGACAGGTCTTGTACGCGAATATTTTGCCGGAACCAATCCCAATTATGGTTTTGCAGTCGCAGGCACGGAGGAAGGAAAGATAACGAGCTTTTGGTCCGTCTTTGGCGATGATGTGGTAAATTACCCGCGGCTGTCCGTACGCTTCCGGGAGAGCGTACCTGCCGAAAAGTATGGCAGGTACGGTTATACGGAGATGTCCGATGATAACGGGAACTGCCTGTCATATGCGCTACGGGACAAAGACGATATCTATTTGCAGGATTTGATCACTGACGCGGATGCGGAGGCTTTTGCCTCGGCTGTGGAAGCAGGCATTGACGAGGCGATGGCGTACTTCAGGGAGAAGCTTGCCGCCTATATCGACGCGCATAAGGAAAAGCTCGCTATTAAGTCATGGCGCGCTCTGTCGGGGTTTAACGATCCGATTGACCCGGAGAAAGAGTACATGATCGCGCTGAAAATCGGCGTACAGGATACGGACGAAGATGTCATGAGCGCATTCGGTAACTTTGATTACCATTTTCGGGTTCGGTTGGACGATGGGCGATGGGCCGAAAAAATTCCGCATATCACATCACGCGTCACACCCGGCTCCAACGCGGCTTTCGACAGCGGAAAGTATCCTTGGGACAGCGTTTTCCAATGGGGTTATCCCAAGTGGACAAACTACTATAACAGCTCCGCTATCTATTTTGCCATAACGAAGAGCGTCGATGAGTTTACGGCGCACAGGCACTGACTGGCAACGAAGTGGTCATGTGAACTGGTTTAAGTAAGGCGCCGTTCCCCATGGAGGAGCGGTCAAAAGCATTCTAAGAGACGCCCGGCCCGATAAAGGTTCGGGCCTCTTTTGCGGGAATAGCTGAAACGGTTACGCCAGCAGTAAACGTCAAAAGCACTTACACCGCGCTAAACAATTTATAACCAATTCGGTCGAGCTAAATTCGAGCGCCTTCTTCTGCCTCTCGTTTCGCTTTGGTCAACTATATTTAAATCCATGCAAGGGGCGCTCCTAAAGCACAGTGCGTCTTGCGATCATTTCCTAGATAGGTTATTATTGTTTCAACAGAATTGGCGCGGGTATCGTTATAAATAAGGAGGCTTCATATGGCGAAATACGCGATAGGCGTGGACTTCGGCACGCTGTCGGGACGCGCGCTGGTAGTGGACGCCGCAACCGGCGCGGAACTAGGCTCGTCCGTGCTTGAATATCGATTCGGCGTAATGGACGAAAAGCTCCCCACCGGAAAGAAACTGGGGATGGACTGGGCGCTGCAGCACCCGCTGGATTATATCGACGTACTGAAAGAAACGATACCCGAGGCGCTGCGTCAGTCGGGCGCGTCCGCTGACGATGTGATTGGATTGGGCATTGATTTTACCGCGTGCACCCTGCTGCCCGTCACGGTGGATGGCACGCCGCTGTGTTTTATGCCCGAATGGGCGGACAACCCTCACGCATACGTAAAACTATGGAAACACCATGCCGCTCAGGATCAAGCGAATCGCGTCAACGCGCTGGCTGAGAAACGCGGCGAGAAGTGGCTGCCCCGCTATGGCGGCAAGGTTTCGTCCGAGTGGGCGCTGCCCAAGATACTCCAGGTTCTTGAGGAAGCGCCGGATGTATACGACGCCGCCAATTACTTTATAGAGGCGGGCGACTGGGTCGTCTGGCAGCTGACAGGCCGTCAGTCCCGCAACGCGTGCATGGCGGGATACAAGGCGCTGTTCCACAAACGCGACGGTTATCCGTCCAAGGCATTCCTGCGCGAGCTGAACCCGCGCCTTGAGAATCTCGTCGAGGATAAACTGGGCTGTGCGATCTCGCCGTTGGGCGTCAAGGCGGGGGAAACGACGGGCGACGCGGCGTTAATCGGCCTGAAGCCCGGTATCGCTGTCGCCGTCGCAAACGTGGACGCCCATGTCACCGCCCCAGCCGCGAAGGCCGCGCCCGGCGCGATGCTGGCTATCATGGGCACCTCAACCTGCCACATCATTGCCGGATCGGAGGAGAAGACCGTGCCCGGCATGTGCGGCGTCGTCGAGGACGGCGTGTATCCGGGGTACTTCGGGTTCGAGGCGGGACAGAGCTGTGTTGGAGATCATTTCGCGTGGTTTGTAGAGAATTGTATGCCCGCCGAGTATGCCGAGGAGGCACAAACGCGCGGCGTCAGCCCGCACGTTTTGCTGACCGAAAAGGCGGAAAGGCTCAAACCGGGCGAGAGCGGACTCGTCGCGCTGGATTGGTGGAACGGTAACCGTTCCGTATTAGTGGACGTCGATTTGACCGGCCTTATGATTGGCATGACGCTGGCGACCAAGCCCGAAGAGATATACCGCGCGCTGATCGAAGCGACGGCGTACGGCACGCGCGTGATCGTCGAGAATTTTAGGGAGTCCGGTGTGGCGGTGGATTCGTTCATCGCGTCGGGCGGCATCGCGCTGAAGAACCCTATGATGATGCAGATATACGCCGACGTACTGCGTATGCCGATACGCA